>JAAOZY010000418.1 GCA_012274205.1 Betaproteobacteria bacterium | reverse complement strand
TCCGCGCGTGCAATCGAAGGCGGGCGCATGAGCACGGCGGATCTCGCGCTCGAATCCCCGGCCGTGCCGGCGACGCGCGAAAGCATGCTGCGCCTGTTCGCCGCGCAGTTCCTTACCAGCAAGCTGGCGCTGCTGGGCCTGATCCTGCTGATCCTGTTCCTGTTCCTGGCGATTTTCGCGCCATGGATCGCACCGCAGAATCCGTTCAACATCGGCTCGCTCAATATCATGGATTCCAAGCTGCCGCCCGGCGCGCTGAGCAGCAGCGGCGCCATGACCTACTGGCTCGGCACCGACGGCCAGGCGCGCGACGTATTTTCCGCAATCCTCTATGGCCTGCGCATCAGCCTCATCGTCGGGCTGGTGTCGGTGTCCGCGGCCTTCGTCATCGGCGCGACGGCGGGACTGATTTCGGCGTATTTCGGCGGCCGCACCGAAGCGCTGCTGATGCGCATCGTCGATATTCAGCTGTCGTTTCCGGCGATCCTCGTGGCCCTGGTGTTGCTGGCGGTGCTGGGCAAGGGCGTCGACAAGGTGATCATTGCCCTGGTGGCGGTGCAGTGGGCGTATTTTGCGCGAGCCGCGCGCGGCGCGGCCATCGTCGAGCGCAACAAGGAATACGTCCAGGCCGCGCGCTGCATGTCGCTGTCCTGGCAGCGCATCCTCTGGCGCCATATCTTCCCCAATTGCATTCCGCCGCTGATGGTGATCGCCACCATCGATCTGGCGCATGCGATCGCGCTCGAAGCCACGCTGTCCTTCCTCGGCGTGGGCGTGCCCGTAACCGAGCCCTCGCTGGGCATGCTGATATCCAATGGTTACGAATTCATGATGTCGGGCAGCTACTGGATTGCGTTCTTCCCCGGCATCGCGCTGGCGCTGGTGGTCGTGGCGATCAACCTGGTCGGCGATCATTTGCGCGATATTCTCAATCCGCGCAATGAGATCTAGCGGAGGCATGAGCTTGCAGACGCGCGCGCCCGCCTCATCCAGTCCATGGCTGCTCGACGTGCAGGGGCTGCAGACCTGGTTTCACACGCGCGCCGGCGTGGTCAAGGCCGTCGATGGCGTCTCGCTGCAGGTGAAACAAGGCGAAATCCTCGGGCTGGTGGGCGAATCGGGCTCGGGCAAGACCATCACCGGATTTTCGCTGATGAACCTGGTCGACAAACCCGGCAGGATACGCGCCAAGCGCATGGTCTTCGACGGCCGCGACCTGTTAACCCTGTCGGCGAAGGAATATCGCGCGCTGCGCGGCCACGAAATGGCGATGATATTCCAGGATCCGATGATGACCCTGAATCCCACCTTGCGCGTCGACACGCAGATGATCGAGACGGTGCAGGCGCACGAGCCGGTTTCACGCGCGGCGGCGCGCGCGCGCTCGATCGAGATGCTGGTCAAGGTGGGGATACCCGCGCCGGAAGAACGCCTGTGCGTCTATCCGCACCATTTGTCCGGCGGGATGCGCCAGCGCATTGCGATCGCCATCGCCCTGCTCAATTCGCCCAAGCTGATCATCGCCGACGAGCCCACGACCGCGCTCGACGTGACCATACAGGGGCAGATCCTGTACGAAGTGCAGAAGCTGTGCCGCGAGATGGGGACGGCGCTGATCTGGATCACGCACGACCTGGCGATCGTGTCGGGCCTGGCCGACCGCCTGGCGGTGATGTACGCCGGGCGCATCGTGGAAACGGCCCCCACCGCGGATATCATCGGCGGCGCGCAGCATGCGTATACGCACGGCCTGATGGCCTCGATTCCGAGCTTCAATACGCGCGGCACGCGCTTGTTCCAGATTCCCGGTTCCACGCCCTCCCCGCTGAACATGCCCGAAGGCTGCCCGTTCCGGACGCGCTGTTATCGCGCGACGCCCCAGTGCGTCAATGCGCCGGTGTTCGAACAAGTTGCGCCTGCGCATGGCGTGAGCTGCTGGCATCGCGGGGTGGAGGCATGAGCAGGGAGCAGGGGCCCCACAACGTGGGGATGCGAGCGGCCGCGATTGCCTCCGGGCGCCGACCGCGCAATGCGGCGATCCACGCCGAAGGTTCGGAGGCGACGGCATGAGCAGGGAGCAGGGGCCCCACAACGTGGGGATGCGACCGGCCGCGATTGCCTCCGGACGCCGACCGCGCAATGCGGCGATCCGCGCCGAAGGTTCGGAGGCGACGGCATGAGCAGGGAGCAGGGGCCCCACAACGTCGGGATGCGAGCGGCCGCGATTGCCTCCGGACGCCGACAATGGGCAGGCGGCGCTGTGCTACGGGCGGAGGAGGCGGCAGTATGACAGCGGCTGCCACGCACGCGATTTTCAGCCTGCGCGGGCTCGAGCGCCATTTCGCGCAGCCGCAGGACATGGTGGACAAACTCGGGCGCCTGCTGCGCGGGCGCGCCGCGCCGCGGCCGGTGCAGGCGGTGGCCGGCGTCGACCTGGACATCATCGCCGGCGAGGTCCTGGGCATAGTCGGCGAGTCCGGCTGCGGCAAATCAACGCTGGGACGCATGCTCGCGGGGATACTGGAGCCTACGCGCGGCGAAATCCTGTACCAGGGCCGTTCGATCACTACGCTGGACGCCGCCGCGCGGCGCGAATACGAGCTGGCGGTGCAGATGATTTTCCAGGACCCGTTTTCCTCGCTCAATCCGCGCATGCGCGTGATCGACATCATCGGCGAGGCGCCGCTGGCCCATGGCATGATAGAGCGCAGCGCCAAGGACGCCAAAGTATGCGAACTGATGCACAAGGTGGGGCTCGACCCGGCCTACCGCTATCGCTACCCGCACCAGTTTTCCGGCGGACAGCGTCAGCGCGTAGGCGTGGCGCGCGCCCTCGCCTTGAACCCGTCGGTGATCGTCTGCGACGAGGCGGTGGCGGCGCTGGACGTGTCGATCCAGGCCCAGGTGCTGAATCTATTTGCCGACCTGCGCGAGGAATTCGCGCTGACCTATTTCTTCATCAGCCACAACCTGGGCGTGGTCAGTCATATTTCGGATCGCGTGGCCATCATGTACCTGGGCAGGATCGTCGAAATCGCGCCGACCGAAATCATCTTCAAGGCTGCCAATCATCCCTACACGCAGGCGCTGATCAAGGAGCTGCCCACTTTGCACGCGCAGCGGCATCAGTTCGATCCGATCCAGGGCGAACTACCCTCGCCCAGCGACCCGCCCGCCGGCTGCCCGTTTCATCCGCGCTGCCCGCGGGTGATGCCGCGCTGCCGCGAGGACCGTCCGCTGCTCAAGGAAGTGGGGCGGAATCCGGCTGTAGCCGGCGCCGTACAATTAGCGCACCTGAGCGCCTGCCACCTGAACGATCCTGCGTAATTCCAGGCGCACCAATCCAATAAGGAAGCATCAGATGAAATTTGCCGACCGAGACTTTGATCCATTCGTGTTGTCCGGCCCCGCCGGCTCCGCAATACCGCTGGTATGCGACTCGCCCCACAGCGGCGTCATCTATCCGCGCGATTTCGGCAGTTGCCTGCCCATGCCCATCCTGCGCTCGGGCGAGGATACCTATGTGGAGGAACTGTGGCAGGCGATTCCTGCCGTGGGCGGCGCCCTGGTGGCGGCAAATTTTCCGCGCACCTACATCGACCCCAACCGCGAAATCAGCGATATCGACGCCGGCATGCTGGACGCGCCCTGGCCGGCCGAATTGCGCCCTTCCGAGAAGACGCGCCTCGGCACCGGCCTGATCTGGCGGCTTGCACACAAGCAGGCCATGTACGATCGCAAGCTTTCGGTGGCCGAAATCGAAAATCGCATCCGGCGCTTTCACCAGCCCTATCATGGCGCGCTCAGCCAGCAGATCGAAGCGGCCTACGCGAAATTCGGCGGCGTCTGGCACCTGAACCTGCACTCGATGCCGGCCAATTCCTACGAGCTGCTGGAAATCGAGACCGACAAGGAGCTGGCCGATTTCGTGCTGGGCGATCATGACGGGCGCACCTGCGCGCCGGCGCTGGTCGATACCATCGAAAAATTCCTGACCGCGCGCGGCTACGTGGTGACGCGCAACGATCCGTTCAAGGGCGTGGCGCTGATCGCGCGCATCGGGCGTCCGGCCGAGAATCGCCACAGCCTGCAGATCGAGGTCAACCGCAAGCTGTACATGGACGAAGAAAACTACGCGAAGTCGCCGGGCTTCGACGCGCTGCAGCAGTCGCTGAGCCTGCTGGCGGCACACCTGGCCAAGTTTGTCAGCGCGCAACTGGCTTGACGCGGCAACCGGGCAAAATCGTACAATTCACAACCCGCCCGCAACAGGCAAATTCACGAGATCAACATGAGCATACTGGCCGACATCGAACGCAAACACGAAGAACTCACCGCCATCCGCCGCGACATCCACGCTCATCCCGAGCTGGCGTTCCAGGAACAGCGCACCTCGGCCCTGGTGGCCAGGCGCCTGGGCGAACTCGGCCTGGAAGTGCATACCGGCCTGGGCAAGACCGGCGTCGTCGGCGTATTGCGCCGCGGGGCGGGCAAGCGCTCCATCGGCCTGCGCGCCGACATGGACGCCCTGCCCATGCCGGAGAACAATCGTTTCGCGCATTGCTCGCAGAATCCCGGCAAGATGCATGGCTGCGGCCACGACGGCCATACCACCATGCTGCTGGGGGCGGCCGAGTACCTCGCCCGGCACGGGAAATTCGACGGCGTGGTCAATTTCATTTTCCAGCCGGCCGAGGAAGGCGGCAACGCAGGCGCCAAGGCCATGATCGACGATGGCCTGTTCGAGCGCTTCCCCTGCGATGCGGTGTACGGCATGCACAATCTGCCGGGCGTGCCGTTAGGCGTTTTCGGCTTTCGCTCCGGGCCGGCCATGGCTTCGAGCAACCGTTTCGATATCGTGATCAACGGCGTGGGCGGCCATGCGGCACAGCCGCACAAGAC
>JAAOZY010000417.1 GCA_012274205.1 Betaproteobacteria bacterium | reverse complement strand
GCCAGGAACAGGTATTTGCGCATCGGGGAATTGATCTGCCAGCCGAAGATGTCGATGGTGGCGGTGGAAACCGATCCGGACGATGCGTAATTGGTGAACCACTTGACGCGCGCAAAGGTCCAGTCCATGAAGAACTGCGCCGCCAGCGTGGCGACCGCAAGGTACAGGCCGCGGATGCGCAGGCTCGGGATGCCGAACAGCAGGCCGACCAAGGCTGCGATCAGCCCCGCCAGGATCAGCACCACCAGGAAATTGAGCTGCGGCATGCGCAGCACCAGGTTGTAGGCGGCATACGCGCCGACCGACATGAATGCCGCGTGGCCGATCGAAATCTGGCCGCAGTAGCCGACCAGCAGATTCAGGCCGATCGCCGCCAGCGCAAGGATCAGGAACGGAATGATGATCGACAGAAACAGGTAGTCGCTGAAGATGAACGGCGCGACTGCGAACACGAACAGCAGCAGCGCACCCATGAAGATACGGTCCTGCAGGATCGGCAGCATCTGCTGATCCTGGCGGTAGGTGGTCTTGAACTGTCCGTTTTCTCTGTAGAGCATGGTCTATGTGTTCGAGGCTGCGGCCCGGTTAAACGCGATCAATGTGCTTCTCACCGAACAAACCTTCGGGCAGCACCAGCAGGAACAGCAGCGCCAGCATGTAGGCGAACCAGTTCTCGATGCCGCCGCCGGCCAGATCGAAGGCCTTGACCATCACCGGCCCGAGGAACACTTCGGCCATCTTCTCGCCCACGCCGATGATCAGGCCGCCGATGATCGCGCCCGGAATCGAAGTGAAGCCGCCGAGGATCACCACCGGCAGCGCCTTCAGCGCCACCTGCGACACCGAAAACTGCACGCCGAGTTTGGCGCCCCAGATCACCCCCGCCACCAGCGCCACGATGCCGGCGAGCGACCACACGATCACCCAGATGCGGTTCAGCGGGATGCCGATCGACTGCGCCGCAAGGTGATCGTCGGCGACCGCGCGCAGCGCGCGCCCGGTCTTGGTCTTCTGGAAAAACAGCGCGAGCAGGATCACCAGCAGCGCCGCCGCGATGGTCGCGGCAACGTCGTCCTTGTTGATCAGAATGCCGCCCTGGAACACGCTCTCGAGGATCATCACCGGCTCCTTGGCGATGCCCAGGTTGATCTCGTAGATGTCGCTTCCCCACACGCTCTGGCCGAAGCCATTGAGAAAATAAGTGACGCCCAGCGTCGCCATCAGCAGCACCACCGGATCCTGGTTGACCAGCGGCCGCAGCACCAGCCGCTCGATGAGGAAGGCGAGCACCACCATGATCGCTATCGCGAGCAGCATCGCCGCCCACAGCGGCATCTTCTCCGCCATGCGCGCCACCGACAGCGCCGCGAACAGCACCATCGCGCCCTGGGCGAAGTTGAACACGCCGGAGGCTTTGAAAATCAGCACGAAGCCGAGCGCAACCAGCGAATAGAGCACGCCGGACATGAGCCCCCCGAGCAGGACCTCGAGGTAGAACCCGGGATCGCCGGCGCCGGTAGCGAGCGGTGCGATGAGTCCGGCGAGCAGTCCGATGCTCAAAATGATCAGGTTGGTTTTTTTCTTCATGCCCGCAGCCCGTTTCAGTGGCTCACGCCGAGGTAAGCGTCGATCACGGCCTGATTGCCGCGCACCTGGTCGGGCGTGCCGTCGCCGATTTTCCTGCCGTAGTCGAGCACGACTACCCGGTCGGAAATGTCCATGACCACGCCCATGTCGTGCTCGATCAGCACGATGGTGGTGCCGAACTCGTCGTTGACGTCGAGGATGAAGCGGCACATGTCCTGCTTCTCCTCCACGTTCATTCCCGCCATCGGCTCATCCAGCAGCAGCAGCTTGGGCTCCATCGCCAGCGCGCGCGCGAGGTCGACGCGCTTTTGCAGGCCGTAGGGCAGGCGCCCGACCGGGGTGCGGCGATAGGCCTGAATCTCGAGGAAATCGATGATCTGTTCGACCGCCGCGCGATGCTGCAGCTCTTCGCGCTCGGCCGAGGGCAGGCGAAACGCCTGCGCCAGAAGGCCGGATTTCATGCGCAGGTTGCGCCCGGTCATGATGTTGTCGAGCACCGACATGCCCTTGAACAGCGCGATGTTCTGGAAGGTGCGCGCGATGCCCTGCTCGGCCGCATCGTGCGTATTCACGTCATGGCGCTTTGCGCCGTGGAAGAACACCGTGCCTTCCTGCGGGTGGTAGACGCCGTTGATCACGTTGAGCATCGAGCTCTTGCCCGCGCCGTTGGGGCCGATGATGGCGCGGATCTCGTGCTCGCGCACGTCGAAACTCACGTCCTGCAGCGCGCGCACGCCGCCGAAGGCGAGCGAAATGCCCTCCAGGCCGAGGACGACTTCGCCGATTTGCTTGCCCTTGTTCAAGCCGCCGCCTTCGATGTTTCGCCACAACTCCGCGGCCAGAACTGTCGGCGTCCGGCGGCAATCGCGGCCGGTCGCATCCCCGCTTCGCGGGGCCCCTGCTCCCTGCTCATGCCGCCGCCTCCGTT
>JAAOZY010000416.1 GCA_012274205.1 Betaproteobacteria bacterium | reverse complement strand
TACCCGCCCGAATGTCCTCGATGTGCTCGTCCAACGTCATGAGTGCAGCGCTCCCTCTTCCTGCGTGGTCTAACGTAAAAATCAGCGGCGCGCTTTGGCGCGTCCGCTGGATTGTCGAGTTGGGCTCTTGCTCTGCCTACAAGTAAGGCCACGTGACATCCGCCACTGAAAGAACTCCTCGGCGCTTCGAGCACCTTTCGCCCGATTACACGCAAGACACGCTAACGTCAGATTGGCGATGTCATTGTTCCCGCCTCTTTCCAATGAGATCTTGTGATCGATCTCTCCCTCGCCGTTCAAATCTGTTCCACAATATGCGCACCTATCTTTTTGCTTCGAACGGAGTCGCGACACGTCCAAGTCGGTCCATGGAGTACCCGCACTAGCGCGTTTCTGATTTTGACGAGTCCATTTCTCGCGAACCAAATCGGGTCGCTGGTTCGCCCATTCTGCGCTGTACTTCCTTTTGCACTCTCTGCATTGGTGGCGGGAACCTCCGCTAGGCGTCTGTCCGAAGAAATCCCTTGTGAGTGGGAATGTTTGATCGCAAAGTCGACACGTTCTTGTTTCGTCGCTCACGACCCCTCCTATTGAGTAGCCCAACAAGAAGTCGACCCCTAAAATGGGGCTTTATAAGACCCCAACGGCGGGGTCTAGCTCGGCCAGCTTACGCTTAAGCCCTTGATTCCTCAATCGCGTCAACCGCGATAGGCACCTGTACGTTCGCACAGTTTCGCGACCACAGACCTGGAGGGGTTATGCCGTCACCACGCCTGCTCGACCAGGTGCGCGAACGCTTGCGCGTGAAGCACTACAGCATGCGCACGGAAGACTGCTATTTGCACTGGATACGCCGGTTCGTCTTCTTTCATGGCACGAAGCACCCACGCGACATGGGCGGCGCCCAGGTCGAAGCGTTCCTGTCGCACCTTGCGACGGATGCCCGCGCGGCAGCTTCGACGCAGAACCAGGCCTTGTCTGCATTGTTGTTTCTTTATCGCGAGCTGCTGCTGGTCGATCTGCCCTGGATGGATGGCGCGCTGCGCGCCAAACGGCCCAAACACGTTCCGGTGCTGTTCACGGAGAACGAAGTGCGCGTCACTCGCGCAACTGGAAGGCACGCGCCCCTGTTCTAAGCGCCCAGGAAGCGAAAATCCGTCTCCGGCTTCCTGCCGCTGACGATATCCGCAATCGCCGCGCCCGAGCCGCAGGCCATGGTCCAGCCCAGGGTGCCATGGCCGGTATTGAGATAGAGATTAGCGTAGCGGCTGCGGCCGATGCAGGGCACGCCGCCGGGCGTTGCCGGCCGCAATCCCGCCCAGAACTGCGCCTCCTCCGGCCGGCCGGCGCGCGGAAACAGCGCGAAGGTGCGCTTGACGATGGCGCGGCAGCGGACCGCGTTGATCGCGGTGTCGTAGCCGGCAAGTTCGGCCGTACCGGCCACGCGCAGGCGCTCGCCCAGGCGCGACATGACCAGCTTGTGCGCGCCGTCGCTCACGCTGACGTGCGGCGCCACGTCGCCCGGGGCAAGCGGCAGCGTGATCGAGTAACCCTTGAGCGGATATACCGGTATCGAAATGCCCAGGGGCCGCAGCAGCAGCGGGCTGTAGCTGCCCAGCGCCACCACGTAAGCGTCGGCGGCGAGCGCCTCCCCCTGAGCGAGGCGCACGCGCGTCACGCGAGCGCCGTCGGTCTCGATGCGCTGGATCGGGCTGGCGTAGCGAAACTGCACGCCGCGCCCGGCGCACAGCGCCGCCAGCGCCTGCGTGAACGCATGCGCGTCGCCGGACTCGTCCGCCGGCGCCAGCACGCCGCCGGCCAGCGTCGCGGCGCAATCCGACAGCGCCGGCTCCAACTCCACGCATTGCGCCGCGCTCAGCACGCGCAGGTCGATGCCGTGCGCGCGCTCCAGCTCGGCGGCGACGATCGCCTCGTCGAGGGCACTGTGGTCCTGATAGATGCGCAGGATGCCGCGCGTCTGCGCGTCGTAGCGGATGCCGGTCTCGGCGCGCAAGGCGAGCAGCTGGCTGCGGCTGTGGCGGTTGATCGCGGCGATCTGCGCCGCGTTGGCGCGGGTGCGCGCGGGCAGGCACTCGCGCAGGAAGGCGAGCCCCCAGGCCCATTGGTGCGGATCGGCGCGCAGGCGGAACAGCATCGGCGAGTCCTCGCGCCCGATCCATTTGAGTATCTGTTTCGGCGTGGCCGGATTGGCCCAGGGCTCGGCGTGGCTGATGGATATCTGCCCGCCGTTGGCGAAACTGGTTTCCATCGCGGCGGCGTCCTGCCGGTCGACGACCGTGACCTCGTGCCCGGCGCGCGCCAGATACCAGGCGCTGGTCACGCCGACCACGCCGGCGCCCAATACTGCGATTTTCATGTGAGCATTGACCGGGGGCGCCGCGACCTTGAGCTGCGGCTCCCGCGCGTGCCGGAATCAAAGTTCTGCGTTCGCGCGCCTTTAGCCTGTGTGAGCGACCACTTCCTGGCGCTGCTCGCCCAGGCCCTGGATGCCCAGATTCATCACGTCGCCCGGCTTGAGCCATACCGGCTCGGGTTTCATGCCCAAGCCCACGCCCGGCGGAGTGCCGGTGGTAAGAATGTCCCCCGGCATCAGCGTCATGTACTGGCTGCAATAGGACACCAGCTTGGCGACGCCGAATATCATGGTGCGCGTATTGCCCTTCTGCATGCGCCGGCCGTTCACGTCCAGCCACATGTCCAGGTTCTGCGGATCGCGGATCTCGTCGGTCGTCACCAGCCAGGGTCCGATCGGGCCGAAAGTGTCGCAGCCCTTGCCCTTGTCCCACTGGCTGGACTGCATCTGGAAGGCGCGCTCGGATACGTCGTTGACCACGCAATAGCCGGCGACATAGTCGATGGCCTTGTCCTCGGACACGTACTGCGCCTTCCTGCCTATAACCACGCCCAGCTCCACCTCCCAGTCGAGTTTGGTCGAGTGCTTGGGGATGATGACCTTGTCGTTCGGGCCGTTGATGCAGGTGGTCGCTTTCATGAATACCACCGGCTCGGCCGGGATCGGCAGGTTCGCTTCGCGCGCGTGGTCGGCGAAATTCAGGCCGATGGCGACGAACTTGGATATGCCTACATAGGGCACGCCCAGACGCGGCTCGCCCTTCACCAGCGGCAGCGTTTCGGCCTTGATCTTGCGCAGTTTCGCCAGCCCGGCCGGCGAAATCGTCCCCTGGTCGATCTGCTCCACCACGGCGGACAGCTCGCGGATGTTGCCCTGGGCATCGATCATGCCCGGCTTCTCGAAGCCATTCTTACCGTAACGACAAAGTTTCATGTTTTCTCCGTTGCTAGGGACCCGGACTGAAATGCAGGGCAATTTATTCCGCGATTCCCGGCATTTTACTTAGCAATCGGCAAATCCCCAACTGTTTCCATCGATTTCCATCGCAGCGTCCCGGTTTTACCGCTGGCGGAACCCGTCAAGGGCAGGAATGGCAGGGAACGGCGGCCGGTTTCTGCCTCGCGCCGCCTGGAAACAGTGCCCCCAGCGTCTAAATCGTCATGCCGCCGTCGATCGAAAAGGTGGTCCCGGTGGCGAACGCGGACTCATCCGAGGCGAGGTACACGAACAAAGGCACCATGTCGTCCACCGTGCCCAGACGCCCCATGGGCTGGCGCGCGACAAAGTCCTTGCGTGCCTGCGCCGGATCGGGCAGGGCATTGATGCGCTCCGCGAGCGAGGGCGTGTCGATGGTGCCGGGACAGACTGCATTGCAGCGTATGCCCTGCTTCACGTAATCGGCCGCGATCGCCTTGCTCAGGCCGATCACGGCCGCCTTGGAGGTGCCGTAAACAAAGCGATTGGGCAGGCCGCGCAGGCTGGATGCGATCGAGGCCATATTGATGATCGAGCCGCGCTTCTGCGCCAGCATGCCCGGCAGGAAGGCGCGCGTCACCAGGTACATGGAGCGCAGGTTCACATTCATGCTGAAGTCCCAGTCCGCGGGTGCGCAATCGAGGATGCTGCCGTGATGCACGTAGCCGGCGCAGTTGAGCAGCACGTCCACCGTGCCGACCTCGGCCGCGAGCGCCGTGATCGCGCGCTCGTCGGTGGCGTCGAGTTGCCGGATGCTGATGCCCGCGGCACCTTCGAGGCTGCGCAGCGGGCCCGGATTGACGTCGGTCGCCCAAACTTTCGCGTCCTCCGCGGCAAACGCGAGCGCGGCCGCCTTGCCCATGCCCTGCCCTGCCGCGGTGATAAATGCTGTCTTGCCCGCCAGCCTACCGCCCATCGGTTTTCTCCCGTTTCTGCGAATGATACGCGCAATGGCGACGAGCCCCGCACCGCGGCGCGGTTGTTGCGGTGCAGCAGCGTTGCGCCGCTGCCGCAGGACGCGATGATACGCGCAAAATTGGTCGGACCACTTGACCGGAGTCCGAGGCCCCGACTATGCTTGCCCCCTCTTTCGGCCATTCCACAACAAACATAATTCATGCCGCTGCAGACCGTCGAGCCGCGCCGCCTCTACCGCCAGATCGCCGATCAGATCAGCGGCATGATCAGCGAAGGCGGGTACACACCGGGGTCGCGCCTGCCCCCGGAGCGCAAACTGGCGAAGCAGCTCGGCGTCTCCCGGCCCTCGGTGCGCGAAGCGCTGATCGCGCTGGAAGTGGAGGGCGTGCTCGACGTGCGCGTAGGCTCGGGCATCTACGTGACGCTGCCGGGTGCGCAGGGCCGGCGCGACGCGCTGCGGGGCGATTCGGGGCCGTTCGAGGTGATACGCGCGCGCTGGCTGATCGAGGGCGAATGTGCCGCGCTCGCGGCGAAGAACGCCAGCCCGGTGCAGCAGCGCGCGATACGCGCCGCCCACGCCGCCATGATCAAGGAGAGCAAGCGCGACCATAACCCACTGGAGGCCGACCGGCTGTTCCATGTCGGCATTGCCGAGGCCGGCGGCAACAGCGCGCTGGTGCTGGTGGTGCAGACGCTGTGGGAGCAGCGCATGGGGCCGCTTTACCGCAGCCTGGAGCGCAAGCTCGAGTACCCGAAAATGGCGGCCGAGACGGTGCGCGAGCACCAGGCGATCGTGGATGCGGTGGGGCGGCGCGATGCGCGCGGCGCGCGCAGCGCGATGCGCCGGCATATGAACCAAACGCACAATCGCTACATCAAGGAATGGACACCAGGTAAATAGCCATGGCAGCAGTCACCCTCAAAGGCGTATTCAAGTCCTTCGGCTCGACCCGCGTCGTCCACGGCGTGGACATTCACATAGACGACGGCGAATTTTGCGTGCTGGTCGGGCCCTCCGGCTGCGGCAAGTCCACGCTGCTGCGCATGATCGCGGGCCTGGAGGAAATCTCCGGCGGCGAGATCGAGATCGGCGGCCGCGTGGTCAACACCATGCAGCCGAAGGAGCGCGACATCGCCATGGTGTTCCAGAACTATGCGCTCTACCCGCACATGACCGTGTTCGACAACATGGCGTTTTCGATGAAGCTCGCCGGCGAAAGCCGCCAGAAGATGCGCGAGCGCGTCGAGGTGGCCGCGAATATCCTCGGGCTGATGGATTACCTTGAGCGCTACCCGCGCCAGCTCTCGGGCGGCCAGCGCCAGCGCGTGGCCATGGGCCGCGCCATCGTGCGCGACCCGCAGGTGTTCCTGTTCGACGAGCCGCTGTCCAATCTGGACGCCAAGCTCAGGGTGCAGATGCGCACCGAAATCAAGGAGCTGCACCAGCGGCTCACCACCACGTCCATCTACGTCACGCACGACCAGATCGAAGCCATGACCATGGCCGACAAGATCGTGGTCATGAACGCCGGCAAGACCGAGCAGATCGGCACGCCGCTGGAGCTCTATGACAACCCGGCCAATTTGTTCGTGGCCGGATTCATCGGTTCGCCGGCGATGAACTTCCTCGAGGGCAAGCTGGTCAGGAACGGCGCCGGCTTGAAGGTGCAAATGGCCGACGGCCTGCTGCTGCCTGCGCCCGACTCGGCAGCGCAGGAAGGGCGGGATGTCATCGTGGGCGTGCGTCCCGAACACCTGCTGGTCCGGTCCGACGGCGTGCACGCCGAAGTCGTCGTGGTCGAGCCCACCGGCGCCGATACGCAGATCTTCTGCAATGTCGGCGGCACCGAAGTCACGGCGGTGGTGCGCGAGCGCCATCAATTCAAACCGGGCGAAGCCATCAGGCTGTATCCGGAACTCACCTTCCTGTTTGATCCATCAAGCGGGATGCGGCTGTAGCAACAACCAAAAGGAGGAATACCTATGAGCAACATCGATCGTCGCAATTTCCTGAAAATGTCCGCCGGCCTCGCCGCCGGCGCCGCCACGGGCGATGTGCTCGCCGCGGACAAGAAAGCGGGTGCCGCGCCGGCGCTCCATCTGAAAGCGGAAAAAGGTGCCAAGCTGCGCGTGCTGCGCTGGAAGCAGTTCGTTCAGGGCGATGGCGACCTGTGGCTCGCGAACACGAAGAAATTCACCGAAAAAACCGGTATCGAAGTACGCCTGGACGCCGAAGGCTGGGAAGACGTGCGGCCGAAGGCCGCCGTGGCGGCCAATATCGGCAGCGGCCCCGACATCATCATCAGCACCTTCGAAGACGCGCACCAGTATCCGGACAAGCTGGTCGACGTGTCCGATGTCTGCAACTATCTCGGCGCGAAATACGGCGGCTGGTACGACGCGGCCAGGGCCTACGGCATCGACAAGGGCAAATGGGTCGCGGTCCCGATGGGCTGCGCCGGCAACGCCGTCGTCTATCGCGAGAGCCAGGTGAAGGCCGCAGGATTCAGCACCTTCCCGAAGGATACCGACGGCTTCCTCAAATTGATGCAGGCGCTCAAGGCCAAAGGCACGCCCGGCGGCTTCGCGCTCGGCAACGCCACCGGCGACGGCAACTGTTGGTGCCACTCGCTGCTATGGGCGTTCGGCGGCAAGCTGGTCGACGAGAAGAATAATGTCGCCATCAACAGCCCCGAGACGATCAAGGCGCTCGAGTACGCGAAGGCGCTGTATGCAACCTTCATCCCGGGCACGCTGTCCTGGCTCGACCCGAACAACAACAAGGCGTTTCTCGCCGGCGACCTCAGCCTGACCTACAACGGCATCTCGATCTATTACGCCGCGAAAAACTCGACCGATGCGAAGCTGAAGGCGATGGCGGAAGACATCCAGCACGCCCACTTCCCGGTTGGTCCGGTCGGGCATCCGACAGAGCTGCATCTGTTCTTCCCGATGATGATATTCAAGTACAGCAAGTACCCGAATGCGGCCAAGGAATATCTGCGCTTCATGATGGAGAAGGAACAGTACGAACCGTGGCAGCAAGCAGCCAACGGCTATGTGACGCAGCCGCTCAAGGCCTACGAATCGAATCCGATTTGGACCGCCGATCCGAAGAACACGCCCTACCGCGACGCGATGAAGATCATGATTCCGAACGGCTTCGCCGGCACCATGGGCTACGCCTCGGCCGCCGCGATGGCCGACTTCATCGTGGTCAATATGGTGGCGGAAGCCGCCTCGGGTTCGAAGACGCCGAAGGAGGCCGCCGAGCGCGCCGAGCAGCGGGCTCAGCGTTACTACAAGGTATAGGAAAGCGCGTTCCTCTGCCCGGCCGATATGCCGGGCAGAGGTTTGAGCCGAGGCGCGCGCGCTGCGCCTGGGCTCAAACCACAAACGCCAGAAAGTTCGTGCGCCGATTACTCGAAAATCGCAATTTCCTCGGTTTCATGTTCATGCTGCCGGGGTCCGTATTGCTGCTCCTGTTCCTGACCTATCCGCTCGGGCTGGGAACCTGGCTGGGTTTTACCGACACCAAGGTGGGCCGCGCCGGCGTATGGGTCGGACTGGACAACTACCAATTCCTGTTCGGCGACGCCGTGGCGCGGCTGTCGCTGTTCAACACGCTGTTCTATACGATCGTTGCGAGCAGCATCAAGTTCGTACTCGGCCTGTGGCTGGCGATCCTGCTGAACCAGAACATTAAGTTCAAATCCGCCATTCGCGCCGTGGTGCTGCTGCCGTT
>JAAOZY010000415.1 GCA_012274205.1 Betaproteobacteria bacterium | reverse complement strand
CCGGCCGCGCAGCGGCGTACTCGCGCGCAAGTGCGACGATGTCGGCGGCGGCGAGGCCGCAGATGGCCGCGACCCGCTGCGGCGGATAGTCCTGCACACGCTGACGCAGCTGCTCGAACCCGAGCGTATGCCGCGCGACGTAATCGGCATCGTAAAGACGTTCGCCGATGATCACGTGCATCATGCCCAGCGCCAGCGCCGCGTCGGTGCCCGGCAGCGGCGCCAGATGCTGGTCGCATTTGGCCGCCGTCAGGCTGCGGTAGGGGTCGATCGCGATCAGCTTCGCGCCGCGGCGCTTCGCTTCCTGCATGCGCGACCAAAGGTGCAGGTTCGACACGATCGGGTTGCTGCCCCAGATCAGGATCAATCTGGCTTCGTCGAAGCGCTCCGGGTCCATTCCGACCAGGCCGCCCAGGGTGATCTTGATGCCGACCTTGCCGGCCGAGGAGCACAGCGTGCGCTCCAGCTGCGTCGCGCCGAGCCGGTTGAAAAAGCGCCGGTCCATCGAAGAATACTGGACCATCCCCATGGTGCCGGCGTAACTGCAGGGCAGGATGCCCTGCGGATCGTCTGCGGCGATGGCCTTGAATTTGGCCGCGATGGTATCCAGCGCCTCATCCCAGGAAATGCGTTCGAACCTGCCCTCGCCCTTGGCACCGACGCGCTTGAGCGGATGCAGCACGCGCGCGCTCGAATAAGTACGGTCGAGGTAGCGCGCCACTTTGGTGCACAGCGTGCCCTGGGTGAAGGGCATGTCCTTCGCGCCCTCCACCTTGACCGCGACACCGTTCTCCACCGTGACATGCAGGCCGCAGGTGTCGGGGCAGTCGTGCGGGCAGGCGGCCTTGACGATCTTGCGCACTATGCCGGCTTCGGGAAGATTGGCGCCCATGAACACCTCTACGAAGGGGGGAGTCGGGATTGTAACCCGCTTGAAACGCGCCTGTAATCAGCTTTCCCGGGCGAGCAAGCGCCGGTACAGGGGCGTGAGCAGCGCGGGCAGCATGTACATCGGTATTTGCGCCATGGCGAAGAATACGATCACGTCGAAGTCGGCCTTGTCGGCGAGCGCCACCAGCACCAGGCCCATATTGCAGTTGCCCGTCATCAGCCCCACCGTGAGGGCCGAGCGCATGCCCAGCCGCAGCGCCGCCAGGGTGCCCAGGGCCTGCAACACGATGTTGGCGACAAACGCCGCGATGGTGACCAGCACCACGAATCCGGGCCGCGCCAGAGCCACCGCTGTGACGCCGTCCATGATCGCCAGCGCGAACATCACCAGCGTTGCCACCGAGGCGCCGTCGAGCATGCGCGCATTCGCTTGCAGCCTGTGCTGCGGCACCAGGCGCCGCAGCGCGAGCGCCGCTGCGAAGGCCCCGCCCACCATCAGCGCAAGGCGCCACATGAAGGTGGCGAGGTCGATGTCGATCTTCAGGCCCAGCAGCCACAGCGCCACCAGCGGCAGCGAGAACGGCATCAGCGCGGTGGTGACTACGATCACAATTACGGCGAGCGCGGCGTCCAGCCCGAGGATCAGGCTGATCGCCGCGCTTGAAACGATGGGCGAAGCCGCCGCCATCAATGTCAGTCCTTGCGCCAGCGCCGGCGGCAGGCTGAAGGCTTTGAGCGTGAGCCACATCAGCACCGGCGAGGCGAGCAGCAGTCCGGCGCTGATCAGCGCCACCAGGCCCGGGCGGCGCGCGTAGGCGGCGAGCGCGTCCCAGTTCAGGCGCAGCAGCGCGATCACCAGCGGTATCAGCAGCCCCGGAATCAGCAGCGGGCGCGCGAGCGCTGCCAGCGCCGGCACGAACAGGCCCAGCAACACGCCGCCGGCAAGGAACAGGGTGGCATGCCGGCCGAGATAGTCGAAGGCGCGATGCAGGGTGCGCAATGGTTCGCCTGTGCGCTTCAGGCCTGCTTTTGCTTGAACGCCTGCGCCAGGCTCTGGCCGAGCCGGTACAGGGCGTGGTTGGCGGCGGCGACGACACCCCCCATGGTGAGAAAACCGTGCGCCATGCCCTCGAAGCATTCGTACAGCACCGGAACGCCGGCGGCGAGCAGCCGGTCGGAATACGCGCGCCCTTCGTCGCGCAGCGGATCGTAGCCGGCGGTGATGATGTGCGCCGGCGGCAGGCGCGCCAGATCGGGCGCACGCATCGGCGAGGCGCGCCAGTCGCCGTAGTCAGCGGGATCCAGGTAGTTGTCGCGGAACCAGAGCATGTTGGCGCGCGTGAGCAGGTAGCCTTCGGCGAAGCTCGCGTGCGAAGCCGTATCCATGCGCTGGTCGGTGGCCGGATACACCAGCGCCTGGAACGCCAGGGGCGGCCCGCCCGCATCGCGCAGCATGATCGCCACCACCGCGGCAAGGTTGCCGCCGGCGCTGTCCCCGCCGACGGCAAGGCGCGCGGCATCGATGCCGAGCGCGGCGCCCTGCTCGGCCACCCAGCGCGTCGCGGCGAGGCAGTCGTCCACCGCGGCGGGGAACCTGTGCTCCGGCCCCATGCGGTAATCGACCGCGAGCACCGCGCAGTGCGCCTTGTTGGCGAGCGTGCGGCAGACGATGTCGTGCGTGTCCAGATCGCCTATGGTCCAGCCGCCGCCGTGGAAATACACCAGCGCGGGCAGCGCTGCGTCGGCGGCTGTGCCCGCACCGCGGTACAGCCGCAGCGGAATCGGCCCCGCCGGGCCCGCCGCGGCAAGCGCGCGCGCTACAGCGACCTCGGGGACGGGCGGGCTCAGGGCGGCGCGCGTGTCCCTGTATAGCCGGCGCGCCTCGACCGCGCTCAGGCTGTAGTAGGGCGGCAGGCCGGACTTGGCGACGCGCTCGATCACGGCCTGCATTTGCAAATCGACTGCCATGGCTATCCTTTCACACTTTACCGATACAGCGGCAGCGGTTCAGGCGGCAAGAGCGGCGCGCCGCTGCAGCGCGAGCCAGGTGATCGCCGCCGCAATCACCGCCAGCACCGGCAAGGCGGTGTAATTGAGCATGTCCCAGCCGTTGCGGTTCATCAGCAGACCGGAGGAAAACGACGAGGTCGCGGTGGTGAGAAACACGAGGAAGTCGTGCATGCCCTGGGCTTTGGCCTTCTCCGACGGACGATAACACTCGGTAAGCAGCGTCGTGCCGCCGACGTAGAGGAAATTCCAGCCTATCCCGAGCAGCACCAGCGCCCACCAGAAATTGAGCACCAGCGCGCCGGACAAGGCAATCGCCACGCACAAGCTCTCCAGTACCACGCCGGCAGACATGATCCTGAGCACGCCGTAGCGCCGGATCAGCGAGCCGGTCACGAAAGAAGGCGCGAACATGCCGATCACGTGCCACTGGATTACCGTCGCGGCCGAGCTGTAGGGATGGCCGCACAGGCCCATCGCCAGCGGCGTCGCCGTCATCAGCAGGTTCATGACACCGTAGCCCAGCGCCGATCCGGTCACGGCAACGACGAAAGCGGGCTGGGCCATGAGTTTTCCCAGCGGCCGCACCGGCTCGTGGCGCTCGGCCACGCTGGGAGCGGGAATGCGAAGAAATGCGAGCAACACCATGGTGATCAGGCAGAACACGATGAGCGAAGCGTAGGCGCCGAGGAAGGGCACCGCGAACATGTCTCTGGTGTGCGTGCTCAGCTGCGGCCCGATGATACCGCCGACCAGACCCCCGGCCAGCACCAGCGAAATCGCCTTGGCCTTGAAGTCGTGGCTGGCTGCGTCGGCTGCGGCGAAGCGGTAATACTGGCCGAAAGCGTTGTACACCCCGAGCACCAGCACGCCTGCGCACAGCAGCCAGAAACTGTACAGCCACAGACCGAGGCAGCATACCAGGGCACCGGCGACGCCCATCGCGGTGCCGACCTGAAAACCGGTCTGGCGGCCGAAGCGCCGCATGAAGAACGAAGCCGGCAGCGTGGCCAGTGCCGCGCCGACGACGTAGGCCGTCGCCGGCAGCGTCGACAGCATCTTGTTGTCGGCAAGCGAAAATCCCGCCAGCGCCGCCAGGGAAATCAGCGTGACATTGTTGGTAAGCAGCATCGCCTGACAGGCGGCGAGCAGCGCGACGTTCTTCCTGGCGTTTTGCATGAGCGGGGACGCATTGCGCCCGCGGTCGGCTGCGAGCGGGACACGGGTGGCTATGGAACAGGCCGGATTATAGAAGACAGGGCGCGAACGCACCACGGAAAAACCGGCGTGGCTTCGGCGCCACAGACGCACGATACCGATTGACAAATTCAACAGGCTGATTCATTCTGCCGCTGCGTGTTCCGTACAAGAGCAAGCGTAGTCGCCGTCAATCACCCTTAGGAGAGGAAACTCATGGCCACAAAGAAGAAGGCAGCAAGCAAGAAAACCGCTAGCAAAAAGACTGCTAGCAAGAAACCGGCAAAGGCAAAAGTCAAGCGCAAGCCGAATGCGGCATTCATGAAACCGATGACCCCGAGCGCTTCGCTCGGCGCAGTGATCGGCGCCGGCGCGATGCCCCGTACCGAAGTGACCAAGAAGATCTGGGCCTACATCAAGAAGAACAAGCTGCAGGACGCCAAGAACCGGCGCATGATCAATGCCGACGACAAGCTCAAGGACGTGTTCGGCGGCAAGAAGCAGGTGTCGATGTTCGAGATGACCAAGCTGGTCAGCAAACACCTGAAGTAAAGCTCTACCTGTTTCAAGCAGCAAGGGCGGCCTGGAGCCGCCCTTGTCGTTTTAAGGGTGGCTGCCGGCATTGCCTCGATCGGGCTGGGCTTGAAATCGATGCGGTATTGCGCCCAGAATGCCGCGCATGAGCGCCGCCATGCAATCGAATCAAACTTCGACCGGGTTCGCCCGCGCACTTCTGGCGCTGCTGCTGTCGCTTTCGAGTCTCGCCGCCGCCGATACCGCGCCGGCGCTCAGCCGCGCGCAGGCGCTGCATTCGCTCACGCACGCCGATGCGGGGATACGCCGCCAGGCGGCGCGCCGCCTGGGCGAAGTCGGCGCGATGGCCGACGTCCCCGCCTTATTGCGCGCCCTGCGCGATGACGATGGGCTCACGCGCACGCGCGCCGAACAGTCGCTGCGGCAGATATGGGGCCGGTCCGGCGACGCGCAGGTGGATAAGCTGTACCAAACCGGTGTCCGGCAGATGAATGACGGTGAAGTGCAAAAAAGCATTGCAACGTTCAGCCGCGTCATCGAGATCCGGCCGGAGTTCGCCGAGGGCTGGAACAAGCGCGCCACGCTGTATTTTCTGAACGGCGAATACCGGAAGTCGCTCGCCGATTGCTTCCAGGTGATCAGCCGCAATCCCTACCATTTCGGCGCGCTCGCCGGCTACGGCCAGATCTACCTCAGGCTGGAGGAATACGAGCTGTCCCTGGAGTATTTCCGGCGCGCGCTCGATCTGAACCCGAACATGGACGGCGTCAGGCTCGAAATCCGCCGGCTCGAGCAGCTGCTGGAGGAGAAGCGCAGAAACATGGTCTGAGAACTCGTTGCCAAACGAAATCTTGCAACGCCCACTATAGCGGAGCATGAGAAGAGGCATCCCCTCATATCGAAATGGACACTGCGACGCTTCAGGCCGAAAGCAGTTCCGCCGCAAGCTGGCGCACCGCCTCGGCCGCGGCCTGCGGCCGCTCGAACGGAAACAGATGTCCGCCCTCGATGCGCTTGACGCGAAAGCTGCGGCGCGTGTGCGCCAGGCCCACGCGGCGCAATTCGTTCGAGCGGCGCCCGCCGATGAAGCCGGCCGGCAGCTGCAGCCGGTTGCAGTAATAGACCAGATCGTGCGGCATGCAGCGATAGATGCGGTACTCGGTCTCCGGATCGAAAACCAGGCGCACACGGCCGCTTTCGCGCACCGTGCCCAATGTGGCGTAATCGTGCAGGCATTCCGGGTCGAAATGGCGGAACAGCTTGCGCCGGCGGAAATGCGCGACCATGTCCTCCACCGAGGGCCAGTCGCGCCGCCGCTCGCGCGTCGCGCGGGCAGGCGTGATGCGGTCTGCCAGTCCAAGGCGCTTGAGCATGCCGAATGCCGTGCCCTTGAAATAGCCGATGATGGGCGCGTCGAGCAGGATGATGCACTTGAACAATTCCGGCCGTTGCACTGCGGCCATGAAGGTGAGATAGCCGCCGAGCGAATGCCCGACACCCACCACCGGCGAGCGGTAATGGGCGCCGAGGTGGTCGATCAGCTGCGCCACCAGATGCGGCCAGCCGTCGGTGACCGGATAGGCCGGGTCGTGGCCGATGCAATTGATGCTGCCGACGCGGAAATCGGGCTCGAGATAGCCGAAAAATTTGCGGTAGCAGGCGGCGGGAAAACCGTTGGCGTGCGAAAAATGCAGGATGTCGCGGTGCATCCCGCAGGCCCTCAGTCGGACTGCGCGCGCGCGAGCTTGCCTTGTCCGGCCAGCGCCGCGAACAAATCGCCGTATTCGCCCAAGCGCGCCACCGCATGCGCGCGCTGCGCCGGTGCCAGGCTGCGGTCGAGTTCCAGCAGCATCTGCATGTAGCCCTCGCGGTACAGCCGCGACAGGCGCAGGTATTCCGGCGCGGCGCCCTCCTCCCAGTCGGCGAGCCAGCGGCGCAGCCCGGGTTCGAGCTCAGCCGCGCTGCGGCTGCCCTGTAGCAGCGCGGCGAACCCCTGCTGGCGCCGCTGGCGATTCTGCAGGCGCAGCGCGTAGAGCAGCGGCAGTCTCGCGTCCGCATCCTTCAGCAGCACCTCCTGCGCATCCGACAGATCGCCGAACCAGTCGCGCATCAACTCGCGATTGCGCTGCTCGCGCCGCCTGCGCTGCTCGAGCTCTCCGCCTTTGATGTATTTCCCGGTGAACTCCGCATTCGAGTCGGCGAACTTCTGCTGCAGGTGCACGAACTGCTGCGGCGACAGCGTCGCCAGCACCGCCGCCAGATCCGGTGCGGCCTGCTGCGCCATGCGGCGATAGCGCGTGACGGCGTTGTCCCATGCCCACTGGAGCTCCGGCTGCGTGAGTCCGTCGGCGAGCTTTTCGCCCGCGCGCGCCGCGAGCGCGCTGTAGCGCGGCAGCTCCTCGCTGCGGTGCCAGGCATGAAAGCGCGCCAGCCGCTCGCGGAAATCCTCGTCCTGCGCGCCTTCCAGCGCGAAATAATCGTCCGCCATCCAATGCACGACGCTATCGGCATTGTTGTAGGCGAGGCGCGCGCCGCTGCAGCCGGCGAGCCCTGCAAGCGCGAGCAGCACAAACATCAGCCCGAACAGACGCCGCATCGCCACCGCCTACCAGTAGTTTTCCACGTTGATCTGCCCCGGGTCGCGCCGGCGGTGCTTCTTCAGCCCGCGCCGCTCCAGCGCGTCCACGGTATCGGCGACCATTGCGGGATTGCCGCACACCATCACGCGCGAGGACGAGGCCTCCAGCATGATTCCGGCCTGCTGCTCCAGCCGCCCGTCTTCAATTGCCCGCGGGATGCGGCCGCTGAGGGCCGTCTGGTGGTGTTCGCGGCTGACCACGGGAACGAAAACGAATTTTCCCGCATGGCGCGCGAGCAGCGCGCCGATCTGCTCCTGGTAGCTCAGCTCCTCGGCGCGGCGCACCGCGTGCACCAGCACCACGCGGTGAAAACGCCGCCACGGCGAATCGGTCGCAAGAATCGACAGGAACGGCCCGAGCGCGGTACCGGTCGCGAGCAGCCAAAGATGCTCACCGGGCGGCACCTCGTCCAGCGTGAGAAAACCAGATGCCTGCGGTGCGAGGTAGATCGTGTCGCCGGCTTCGAGCCGGCACAGGCGCGGCGTCAGCGGGTGCTCGCGCAACACCACATAGTAGAACTCGTGCGGGCGCACCGAGGGCGCATTCACCAGCGAATAGGGGCGCCCGACCATTTCGCCCTCGACCGCCAGCGCGAGTTTGGTGAACTGGCCGGCCTTGAACGGCGCGAGCTTTGCGTCGACCTGCAGCGAATACAGCAGCCCGGCCCAGTGTTTCTGCGCCACCACCGTGCCTTCGACCCATTTGCTCATTGGATCAGGAACGGTTCGGTGTAGAGCGACTCCACCTCGCCGCCGAGCATGACAATGCTGCCGTTGCGGCGGTTGTTGCCGGTATCGCTGAATTCGAAACCATAGGTGCGGCGCAGCCGCGCGTGGCCGTCGGCATCGCGCGCAAGGCGCAGCGACACGCATTCCACCGTTTCATCGAGGAACATCAGGCCGTCGCGCTGGCACGCGCGCCGGCCCAGCGCAAGCGCGCGCTCGCGCGCGCGCATGCTGTCGAACCAGAGCCAGACCAGCGCGCCGAGCAGGAGCAAAGTGATTGTTTCCGCCATGGGAGCATTCTACATGGGGCCTGCGGCCCGCAAGCGCAAGCCTCCGCGCTCATGCGGATGGATTCGGATAGCGCCGGTGGATGGCGTCGATTCCGGCCAGCGTCTCGGCGTCGAGTTCGACCTTGACGCTGTCGATGTTCTGCTTCAGCTGCGCCAGGTCGGTGGCGCCGACGATGGTCGAGGCCACGAACCAGCGCGTGCGCACGAAGGCGAGCGCCATCTCGGTTGCACTCAGCCCGCGGCTTTGTGCCAGCAGGCGGTATTCGTCGGCGGCGGCGCGCGCGAGTTCGCGCTTGTAGCGCTCGCCGAAATCGGGGTAGCGGCCCAGGCGCGAGCGCGGCGGCATCGCGCCCATGGCGAATTTGCCGGTCAGCATGCCCATCGCGAGCGGGCTGTAGGCGAGCAGCGGCACTTTCTCGCGATAGCTCGCCTCGGCCAGTTCGCCGTCGAACATGCGGTTCAGCAGGCTGTAGGCATTCTGTATCGTCAGCGGCGGGGGCAGGTGGTTTTCGCGCGCGACGCGCAGGAATTCGCACAGGCCCCAGGTGGTTTCATTGGACAGGCCGTAGTGCCGTATCTTGCCCGCCTTGATCAGCCCGGCCATGGCCTCGATCTGCTCCAGGATCGGGATGGCGGGTGCCTCCTTGCCCGGGTCGAAGCGGGTCACGCCGAACATCGGCACATTGCGGCCGGGCCAGTGGATCTGGTACAGGTCGAGATAGTCTGTGCGCAGGCGCTTCAGGCTGTCGTTGACGGCCTCGGTGATGTTGGCGCGCGTGAGCTCGGTGCGCCCGCCGCGCACCCAGTCGCGCCGCCCCGGGCCGGCGACCTTGCTCGCGATCACCAGCTGCTCGCGCTTCTGCTGCGCCAGCCAGGGGCCGAAATACGTTTCGGTGCGCGCGTAGGTGGCCGCGTTCGGCGGCACCGGATACATTTCCGCGGTATCGATGAAATTGATGCCGTGCGCCAGCGCGAAATCCAGCTGCAGCTGTGCGTCGCGCTCGCTGTTCTGCTCGCCCCAGGTCATGGTGCCGAGGCAGATTTCCGACACCCGCAGATCGCTTTCGCCGAGCTTGTTGATCTTCATCGAAGCCTCATCGGTATCTAAGAATGGCACTACAGCGAATCACAGCGTACGAGCCTTCAATCAGCCTACGCAAGCTTTCGGCGCGTGCGGTCCTTCAATTTTCATCGAAGCCGCATCGGTGATCGAACCTGCAATGACGCGCGTTACTGGCACGAGCATCTAAACAGCCCACGCTAGCTTTTCGCGTGGGCGGTCCCATGGCCGCGGGCGGTCCCACGGGCCGTGGGCGGTCCTACTTCCTAGTCGGCATCAGCCCCAGGTGCATGCCGCTGTCGACCATGACGGTATCGCCCGTGATCAGGTCCGCGCCTTCGATCAGCCAGACGATCACGGCGGCGACATCCTCGGGCGTGGCGGGGCGCCCCAGCGGGGTGCCTTCGCGGTAGCGCGCCTCGATCGCGGCATAGCGCGAACCGTAGCCTTCGCGCAGCCACTTGGTGTCGACCATGCCGGGGCAGACTGCGTTGACGCGTATCTCCGGGCCGAGCACGCGCGCCAGCGACATGGTCATCGTGTTCAACGCCCCTTTGGACGCGGCGTAGGCGATGCTCGATCCCATGCCGTTCTTGCCCGCGATCGAGGAAACATTGACCACGGCGCCGCGCCCGCCGCGTTTCATCGCCGGCGCGCAAGCGCGCACCATCTGGTAGCTGCCGACCACATTGACTGAATAGATGCGCTGGAAATCCTCGGCCGATAGCGCGTCCAGGTCGGAATGATTGGCGAATTTGGTCGCGCCGGCGTTGTTGACCAGGGCGTCGATGCGGCCCCACTTGTCCAGCGCGGCCTGTGCCAGGCGGCGGCAATCCGCATCCTGCGCCACGTCCGCCTTGACCAGCAGCGCTTGCGCGCCCGCGGCTGCGCACGCTTTGACGGTCTCGCGCGCGGCCTCCTCGCTCTTGCTGTAGTTGACCAGCACGCGCGCGCCGCGCGCGGCGAGCATGAGCGCGGTGGCGGCGCCGATGCCGCTGGCGGAGCCGGTGACGATGCAGACTGCGTCTTTCAGTTCCATGGTTCAAGCCCTCCCGGGAATTGTGGCCGATACAAACACGTTCAAACCGTCGCCACCGGCATCGCCGGCGAGCCGACTGCGCCGGGCAGGCGCAGCGGCGGCGCAGTCAGCAGGAAGCGGCTGCGCCGCTTGCTACGCAGCCAGCGCGCCAGCTCGCCCAGGTGCCAGATCTCGCCCAGGTGCACCCCGAGCTTGAACAGGCAGTGCTGGTGCAGCGGCATGGCCGCGTGCACGCCGGACAGCGCGCGCGCCGGCAGCAGCTCCACCGCGTAGTTGTCGGCGATCAGCGCTGCGGCGCCGCTGTCGGTGATCCACTGCAGCAGCCTGTCGTCGCGCCCGTCCAGGCCGAGATAGGCGGCGTCGAGCTTGCTCATGTCGACCGCGCGCGCCATTTCGAGGACCACGTCGCTCCAGCCGGTATGCAAGCAGACCATGTCACCGGCTTCCACTTCCACCTGATCGGCTTGCATCACGCGCATCAGCTCGTCGTAGCCCACCGCCTTGCGGCAGCGGCCGAAATGCGCTTCCAGGTCTATCATCACCGCGCGCCCCTGCACGCAGCTCTCGGCCAGTTGCTCGATGCCCAGGCGCCGCGCATCGCTGCCCTCGTAGCAGCCCCAGGGGCTGAGCTCGCCGTGCTGCGGTGCAAGTATGTGCTCGCCTGCGCGCCAGCCGTTGTAGTACACGGTTTCGGCTACGCCATCGCCGTCGGCATCGAACTGCGCGCCCACGTGCGCGAGGCTGTCCCACTGCGTCGAGTATTGCAGCCACAGCAGCACGCCGTCGTCGCACACCACGTCGGTATGGCGCGGGTCCACGCCGGAGAACAGAAAATTGAAGTTCGGGCCGCCCGCGCGCGCCGTGGCGAAGCGCCGCGGCGGCATCCGCCGCGGGCTGACGCTGTTGCCGCCGGGGTAATCCAGCGGCAGCGACAGGCAGAAGCGCAGTCCCTCCTTCACTTCGGCCACGCCCTGCAGGACTTTTTCCGGCGTGATCAGGTTCATGCGCCCGCGCTGGTCGTCAGGGCCGAATTCACCCCAGTTCGAGCCCTCCGGGCGCCGCTTCCATCTGCTCGTCATGTCGCGTGCTTCACGCCGACTTGTGCGCGCGCGCCGTTTCCTGCTCCTGCAGCGCGCGCCACATCACCTTGCCGGTGGCCGACTTGGGCAGGCTGTCGGCGAATTCGACGATGCGCGGATATTTGTAGGCGGCCATGTGCGTTTTGCACCAGTCGATGATGTCCTCGGCGCGAACCTTGCCCTTGCTCGCCGCCTTCGGCACCACGATCGCCTTGACCGTCTCGCCGCGGTGCGCATCGACGCAGCCGATGACGCAAACTTCCTGAATGTCCGGATGCGCGTACATCATCACTTCCACCTCCGCCGGCCACACCTTGAAGCCGGACGCGTTGATCATGCGCTTCAGCCGGTCGACGAAGAAATAATAGCCTTCTTCATCGCAGCGCCCGAGATCGCCGGTGCGAAACCAGGTCTTGCCGCCGATGTCGACGAAGGCCGCGGCGCTCGCCCTGGGGTCGTTCCAGTAGCCGGTGAACACCTGCGGCCCGCGCGACACGATTTCGCCGACCTCGCCCACGCCCAGCGGCGCGAGGGTGTCCGGGTTGATCACCATCGACTCGGTATTGCACCAGGGTATGCCCAGGCACTGCCGCTTGGGCCGGTCCGGATGGTTGGAGTGCGTCGCGCCCGCGGTTTCGGTGAGGCCATAGCCTTCGGCAAATTCGAGCCCGGTCAGCTCGTACAGCTTTTTCGCCACCGCCTCGGGCATGGCCGCGCCGCCGCCGGCGATGCCGCGCAGGCTCGCGAGGCTGTCCGCCTTGAAATTGGGGCTTGCGAACAAGTCGATCACCATGGTCGGAATGTTGGTCCATCCGCTGACCTGGTGGCGCGCTATCAGCTTCAGCGCGAGTTCGCGGTCCCAGCGCGTCATGATCACCATTTCCGCGCCCAGGTAGAGCGCGCTGTGCATCAGGTGCACCATGCCGGTGATATGGAAAAACGGCACCACGCACAGGATCACGTCCTGCGCCGAATTCCTGCTCCACACACCGGCCGGCACGACGTTCGCAATGAGCGTGCGGTGGGTATGCATGCAGCCCTTGGGCCTGCCGGTGGTGCCGGAGGTATAGGGCATCGCGCACAGATCGTCGGGCTGCGCCAGATGCGCAGCCGGCGCCTGCGCGCGCGCCAGGGCGTCGCGCCAGGGCACGATGGCCGGATTGTCCGCGGCCAGCGGCGCCAGCTTGAGGAAATCCGGCTGTGCCAGCTCCGAGGCCTGGTCCGCATACTCACCGTAGCTGGCGGCGATGAGCTGTTCCAGCGTTCCGGCGCCCAGTAGCGGCGCGATGCGCGGCAGCAGCTCCTGGCCGATAAGCGCGAGGCGCGTGCCGGCGTCGTCGACATAATGGCGCAGCTCCTCGCTCAGGTTCATCGGATTCACCGGAACGACGACCGCATCGGCGCGCAGCACGGCGTAGTAGGCGATCACGAATTGCGGGCTGTTCTGCATGTACAGCAACACGCGTTCGCCCCGCTTCAATCCGCATTGCCGCTGCAGATAGCCGGCAAGCGCGTCGACCTGCTGCTTCAGTTCAGCATAGGAAAGGCGCCCGCCGTAATAGGCGATCGCCGCCTTGTCCGGATAGCGCGTGGCCGCGACCTCGAGATTGTAGTAAAGCGTCGTCTGCGGCACCGGCAGCGTGCGCGCAATGCCCTTGGGCCAGTAATGTGCATGACTTTGCTGCATGTCGCTCCTCCTGAAAGCGCGCTCAGCCTGGCTGGTTGCGGCGTCCCGGGGCGGCGGCCTCAGGGTCTGCAACAAACGAAGGGGCAACTCCCCTCGTGCTCCCCTAAATCTGAGGCCATTTCGGAAATCCTGAAATGGCCTCAGTCGTACTGCCGCGTCACCCACTCCGCCACGCACACCGGCTTAGGCGAGCCCTCGCGCTCCACGGTCACGCCCCAGATGAGCTGTTTGCCGCCCTTGATGGATTCGAAGCTGTTCAGCACGAAGCGCGCGCGTATGCGCGAACCTGCCGGCACCGCATCGGTGAAGCGCACCCGGTTCAGGCCATAGTTGACGCCCATCTTCCTGTTGCTGACATCGAAGGTGCTCTCGAGCAGATGCGACAGCAGCGACAGTGTGAGAAATCCGTGCGCGATGGTGCCGCCGTAAGGGGATTCGCGCCTGGCCCGCTCCGGATCGATGTGTATCCATTGCGGGTCGACGATGGCGCTCGCGAATTGATCGATGCGCTCCTGTGCCACCTCGAACCAAGGCGAAACACCGACCTCCTTGCCGACTTGCTGCTGCAACTGGGTAATATCATTCATAGGCGCGCATTTTGCCATGAATCGGCGCAGGCAACGCCGCCGCATGTTCGCCCGGGAATTGCAGCGCAGGATTGCACCGCAGGCCGATCTCCGTGTAGTGTAATGGCCATGGGCATATCCGGCAGCGCAAAACCGTTCCTCGCCATCGGCTGCATCGCGGCACTGCTCGCCGTTGCGCTCGGCGCATTCGGCGCGCACGCATTGAAGGCGCGCATCGCACCGGAATTGATGTCGGTCTACCGGACCGGTGTCGAGTACCACTTCTATCATGCATTGGGCCTGATTCTCGTCGGCCTGGCTGCATTCCAGCTGCCTGATTCCCCATGGCTGCGCGGCGCCGGCTGGGCCATGCTCGCCGGCATCGTGCTGTTTTCGGGCAGCCTCTATCTGCTTGCGCTCACCGGCCTGCGCTGGCTCGGCGCGATTACGCCCTTCGGCGGCCTCGCCTTCATCGCCGCCTGGGGCCTGTTTGCGGCTGCGGCCCTGATCAAGAGCTAGCATGGACGCCTGGACTTTTCCGCCTTACGCCGCCCTCATCATCCTGGCGGCGCTGCTGGCACTGGGCGTCGCCGCAATCGCCTGGCCGCGGCGCCGCGCGCCCGGCGGAACCGCGTTCGCGCTGCTGATGACCGCGACCGCCACCTGGGAGCTGTTCCGCCTGCTCGAGGCGATCGCGGTCGGAACCGAGGCCAAAGTCTACTGGGCCAGGTTCGAATACCTCGGCATCGCCACCGTGCCGGTGCTGTGGTACCTGTTCACCCGCCAGTTTTCCAAACAAATTCGCGCCCGCCCGGGGCTGGGCCCGGCCTGGCTGTGGATACTTCCCGCGGCAACCCTGTTGCTGGTATTCAGCAATGGTCAGCATGGATTGTTCTGGAGCGATATCACGCCCACGTCGGACGCGCCCGGCGCGCACCTCATCTACTCCCACGGCCCCGCTTTCTGGGTCACCGCCTTTTACAACTATCTGCTGATACTGATCGGCACCGTGGCGCTGTTCGACGCGATGATGCGCGACGCAGGCGTCGATCGGCGCCAGGCCATTGCGCTGCTCGGCGGCGCGATCGTCACCTGGGTCGCAAACATGGTCTATCTCAGCGGACTGTCCCCGGTCGCGGGCCTGGACCCGACGCCCTTCACCTTCACCCTGACCGGCGCGGTCTACGCCTATACCCTGTACCGCTACCGTCTGTTCGAGCCGGTGCCGGTGTCGCGCCACACCCTGCTGGAGAACATGGCGGAAGGCGTGCTGGTGCTGGACAACGAGCAGCGCATTGCCGACATCAATTCAGCCGCGGTCAACATGCTCGGACTGCAGGCCGCATCGCTCGTGGGCAGGAAGGCAGCGGAGCTGCTGGCGGGCGCGCCGCAGCTGCTGCCCTACTGCAGCGGCGAAGGCGAGGCCCAAGGCGAATGCCAGATCGTCGGCCGCCAGCTGGAGCTGCGCGCCGCGCCGCTGCGCGAGGGCCGGCGCAAACGTCAGGGCCGCCTGCTGGTGATGCGCGACATCAGCAAGTACCGGCAGGCGGAGAATCAGCTGCGCGAAGCCAACGACCGCCTGCAGGCGCACATGGCCGAAATCGAGGCGCTGCAGGCGCGCCTGCAGGACCTGGCGATACGCGATTCGCTCACCGGCCTGTTCAACCGCCGCTATCTCGAAGAAACGATGCAGCGCGAAATCGCGCAGGCGTTCCGCTCGGGCCAGGCGCTGAGCGTGGTCATGATCGACGTCGACCATTTCAAGAACATCAACGACACCTACGGTCATCTGGCCGGCGACACCGCGCTGCAGGCGCTGGGACAGCTGCTTGCGGCGAACACCCGCAGCGGCGACATCGCCTGCCGCTACGGCGGCGAAGAATTCGTGCTGGCGCTCCCGGGCGCGACGCTGGAGACGGCGCGCGAGCGTGCCGAGCGTCTGCGCCTGGCGGTCGAGGCCCTGCGCGTCGACTACGCCGGCGCCAGGCTGGCGCTGACCATCTGCGCCGGCATCGCCGCCTATCCGCTGCACGGCGAGCGTGCGGACGAAGTGCTGGATCGGGCCGACCAGGCGCTGTACCAGGCGAAGAACGGGGGGCGCAATCGCTGCGTCGTATGCGCCGTCCCCAGCCGGCCCGCGGCCGGCGTTCGCCCGGCGGCCTGATTTCGACGGACGCGCCGCTCAGCGCGATTGCAGCAAGCGCACCAGCCCGCCGTGGCCGCGGCGGCGCGCGAGATCCAGCGCGGTATCGCCGGCGCTGTTGCGCAGCGCGGGCTTGGCGCCCGCCTCCACTAGCAGCCACGCGGCGGTTTCGTGCCCGCTGTCCGCGGCGCCGTGCAGCGCGCTGTTGCCGCGCACATCCACCGCGTTCACGTCGGCGCCGGCCTCGATCAGCAGCTGGACTGCGCGGTCCGTGCCCGCCAGCGCCGCCCAGTGCAGGGGCCGTTCGCCATCGCGGTTGGCGCGATTCGGTTCGGCGCCGCGATCCAGCAGCAGGCTGAGCAGCCTGGGATCGCCGTTCAGGGCGGCGGCGTGCAGCAGGGTCTCGCCGTTGCCGGTGTGGGCTTTGATATCCGCACCCTTGCCCAGCAAATACTTGGCTGCGTCGGCATGACCCGCTTCTACCGCCGCGTAGAGCGGCGTCTCGCCGCCGGCGTTGCGCGCGTCGATCGCAGCGCCGCCAGCGAGCAGGCGCTGCACGTCTTCCACGCCGCCTGCCGCCGCGGCTTCGTACAGTGACTGGCCCTGCGCCCAGGCGGGAGCCATGCATAGGCTGAGCAGCAGCAGGAGTTTGCGCATGGGAGCGCGTATTCTACCGGTTCGCAGCACCGGCCCGAGCGCATGTCCCGCCGCGCAGGGCGGTGCCTCCCTGCACCCGACGACCAGCGCTCAGGCAGGCGCGTGCACGGCCTCAGGATGCGCGCAACAAGGCTTCGACTTCGGTCCGCGACGGGCTGCCGCTGCGGCCGCCCGGCCGGCTGCATTTGATCGCCGCCGCGGCGGCGGCGAAGCGCAGCGCGCCAGCCGGTTCCGCAGCGCGCGCCAGTTCGAGTGTGAACGCGCCATGGAAAACGTCGCCTGCCGCGAGCGTATCGACGACGGACAGCGCAAATGCGGGCTGATGCCGCACGCCGTCCGCCTTGTCGGCTTCCAGCCAATAGACGCCGCGCTCGCCCAGCGTTACCGCGGCGAGGCGCGCACCGAGCGCAAGCGCCCGCCGCAGCCCGCCCTCGAGTTCGCCGGCTCCGGCGAAACATTGCAATCCCGACTCCGAAAACACCGCGAATTCCGCCTCCGCGGCGAGCGTGCGCAGCGTCGCAGAGTCCGCGGTATCCGCGTCGAGCACGCTGGCGACGCCGGCGCGGCGCGCGGCGCGCAGCGCGGCGAGCGCGCCCGGCGGCCAGCGCACGTCCGCCAGCAGCGCGCCGGCGGAGCCGAGTTCATCCAGCGGCAGCCAATCGGCCGGGGCCTGCAGCGCGCTGCCGCGGTAGCTGACGATCAGACGCTCGCCGCGCGCGTCGACCAGGATGGCCGAAGTGGTGGACTGCAGTCCGGGAAAGCTGCGCAAGCCGCTCGCGTCCACACCCGCAGCCGCGAGCTGCGCGCTCATCGCGTCGGCGACGCTGTCTGCGCCGGCCGGCCCCCAGAAATGCGCCTCGCCGCCCAGGCGCGCAATCGCCACCGCCGCGTTTGCAGCCATGCCGCCGCCGATTTCCGCATACGCGCGCGCCGCCACTTTGGCGCTGGCCGCGGGCCAGGCATCCACGGAAAACACCCGGTCCAGCGCGCTGTGGCCGACGCAGATCACCTTGCTCATATTGCATACCTGCCGCTTATTTGCCTGCGCAGCGGATTATAGGGTCTGTTGCATGGTTCAGTCGTCACGCAGAAGCGTCCCCGTTGCTGCGCAGAAATGCCCGCATGTGAAAGCGCGCCTGCGCCGGTGCATAGCGCAAATCGCGGCCGACCGGACAGGCATGACGCGCAAGGCAGCCGACGTCCATGCAGTCCGGCTGCGGCAGGACAGCGAGCTGGCGCGTGCAGGCCGGCACATCGTAGGCGCCGCGCGCGAATGCGCCCGCCGGGCAGGCGCCGAGGCAGGGGCGGCCGGCGCAGCTCGCGCATGGACTGGGGCGGCGGTCCGGCGGCGGCAGCTCGAGCGCTGCGGCGAACAGCAATGCGCCGCGGTAGCCATGCCACAGGCCGTAGTCCGGATGGATCAGCAGACCCAGCGGAGACGGGTGGCAGGCTTCGGCGCGCTGCGCCCAGCGCTGGAACGGCAGGTGCGGGCGCTGGAACGGAAACACCGCGCCCGCGCCCAGGCTTTGGGCGAGCCCGGTCAATACGCCCTCTGACCATGCGTCCAGGCTGCTTGCACCTGCAGCGTCGAAGGCTTGCCACATCTGCGGCCCGGCATTGCCGGCCAGCACCACGGTGCGCGCGGGCACATTGGCGGCAAGCGGCGGCACGCCCTCGCCTGCCGCTGGATGGAACGCGCCGCGCGGCGTGAGCCCCGCCTCGCGCAGCGCGCCTTCGATCTCGCTCAAATTCATGTGCTCATTCACGCAATCTTCCGTTTCTCATCCTTGAGGCGCACCGCCAAGCAGCATACACTTGCTACACTTGCTCCATGGCGCGTTGCAGCGCGCAAGCCTGCCCCGTCCATCCAGGGAGACCAATATGACAAACAGCGATAGTCAGGCCGCAACCGAGCCCCGCTCCGGAAGCTTCGATGCCGCAGGGCGTGTGGTCGGCGGTGGACGCGGCTGGGACTGGATCGTCGAAGGATTCAGCCTGTTCCGCAAGCAGCCCGGCATTTGGATGCTGGCGACCGTACTGCTGGGCGTATTGTTCATCGCGATCAGCATGATCCCGCTGCTCGGCTCCCTCGCCAACGCGCTGTTGTTTCCGATTTTCGGCGCCGGCCTGATGCTCGGGTGCAGGACGCTGGAGGGCGGTGGCACGCTGGAGTTCGCACACCTGTTCGCCGGCTTCAAGCAAAGGACCGGCGACCTGGTGATGATCGGCGCATTCAACCTGCTCGGCTGGGTAATCATCGCGTTCGTCGTGTTCATGGTGATCGGCGGCGGCGTGTTCATGGCGGTGATGCGCGGCGGCATGCCCGGCGCGCACATATCGATCCTGTCCATGCTGATCGCCTTGTTGCTGGTCACGGGACTTTCGGTGCCGATGTACATGGCGACCTGGTTCGCGCCCGCGCTGATCGTGCTCAACGCGCTTTCCCCGGTGGCCGCGCTCAAGGCAAGTTTCTACGCCTGCCTCAAGAACTGGATTCCCTTCCTCAGCTACGGCGTGGTGCTGCTGGTCTTGGGCATTGTTGCTGCGATCCCGGCAGGCCTGGGCTATCTGGTCCTGATCCCGGTATTGATCGCGTCCGTCTACACCTCCTACCGCGACATCTTCTGCGGCGGTCAATGAAAATGCGGCGCAGCGCCGTGCGCGCGACCGGCGCGGCGGGCCACTCAGGCCGGGATAAAAGCGGGCCGCAGTGCTAGGCGCGATCACCCTGCTGCTGGTGTACCAGCTGATCGGGGAAGTCATCGCACTGGCTTTCAGTTTGCCGGTTCCCGGTCCGGTGATCGGCATGCTGCTGCTGTTTTTCACCCTGCTCGCGCGCGGCAGCGTGTCCGGGGATTTGCGCAACGGCGCCAACGGCCTGCTCTCCCATCTATCGCTGCTGTTCGTGCCCGCCGGCACCGGGGTGATGGTGCACCTCGCCCGCGTCGCCGACGAGTGGCTGCCAATCACCGCCGCGCTCATCGGCAGCACCGTGCTCACCATCGGCGTCACTGCGCTGGTGATGCGCGCCCTGATGTCGCGCCGGAGCGGGGCATGACGCCCAGGGTGCACGACATCTGGGTCTATCTGGCGGCCTCACCGCTGCTCGGACTCACGCTCACCCTGCTGGTGTACCAGGGCGCCTACTGGATCTATCGGCGCGCAGGCTACAACCCGCTGCTCAATCCGGTTGCGCTGTCGGTGGCAACGCTGGTGCTGCTGCTCACGCTCACCGGCACACCCTATCAGACCTACTTCGACGGCGCGCAGTTCGTGCATTTTCTGCTCGGGCCGGCTACCGTGGCGCTGGCGATTCCGCTGTACGCGCAGCTGGACAAACTGAAGAGCATGCTGCTGCCGCTGCTCGCGGCGCTGCTGGCCGGCGCCCTCACCGCGATTGCCTCGGCCGTCGGCATCGCCTGGCTGCTGGGCGCGAGCCGCAGCACGCTGATTTCCCTGGCGCCCAAATCGGTGACCACGCCGATCGCCATGGGCATCACCGAAAAGATGGGCGGAATACCCTCGCTCACAGCGGTGCTGGTGGTCTCCACCGGCATCATCGGCGCGGTCAGCGCCAAGTACGTGCTCGACTTCCTGCGCGTGCGCGACCACAGCGTGCGCGGTTTCGCCGTGGGCATTGCCGCCCATGGCATTGGCACCGCGCGCGCGTTTCAGGTAAGCGAGGAGGCCGGCGCCTTCGCCGGCCTGGGTATGGGCTTGAACGGAGTTGCGACCGCGCTGCTGTTTCCGCTGCTGATCTGGCTGTTCGGGCTGGGCTAGCAGCGGTGATGGCGCGGGCCGCCCGGCGCGATACAATCGGGCCAGTCCCAATTCAGAAGCCGTAACAAAAGTCATTTTGTCACGGCTGATATAGGGGTGCACGAGGGGAGGTCCCCCAAGGGGACTTCCTTCGGGGCGTATCCCCTCGTTTTGTTTCAAACTCTTCGAAGAAGGCAGCGGAATCGTGAGCACCAAGTCACCGCGGCTGCGCCTGGGCATACCCAAAGGCAGCCTGCAGGAAACCACGCAGAAACTTTTCATCCGCGCCGGCTACGACCTGCGCATCTCCGGGCGCTCCTACTACCCGGGCATAGACGATGCGGAAATCGAATGCATTCTGATCCGGCCGCAGGAAATGTCGCGCTACGTCGGACAGGGAATCATCGATTGCGCCATTACCGGCCTCGACTGGATCCTCGAGAACGACGTCGACGTGGCCGAGATCGCCGACCTGCGCGCCCCGTGGCCGAACTACGGCACGGTGCGCTGGGTCATGGCGTCGAAGGAGGATTCGCCGTTCAACCGGGTGCAGGACCTGCAGGGCCGGCGCATCGCGACCGAGGCCGTCGGCATGACGCGGCGCTTCCTCGCGCAGCACGGGGTGCAGGCGAATGTCGAATTCTCCTGGGGTGCCACCGAAGTCAAGCCGCCGATCCTCGCCGACGCGATTGTGGACGTATCCGAGACCGGCGCCTCGCTGCGCGCGAACAACCTCAAGATCATGCACGTCGTGCTGGAGAGCACGCCGCGCTTCATCGCCTGCCACGAATCGCTCAAGGACAGCTGGAAGAGCGCGAAGATCGACTGCCTGCTGATGCTGCTCAAAGGGGCCATAGCGGCGGCGTCGCGGGTGCTGCTGTCGATGAACCTGCCGCGCGACAAGGTCGATGCGGTGCTGCAGATCCTGCCGGCCCTGGCAACGCCCACGGTATCCACGCTGGCCGACCCGCACTGGGTTGACCTGTCCACGGT
>JAAOZY010000414.1 GCA_012274205.1 Betaproteobacteria bacterium | reverse complement strand
GAATGTGATCGGGCGCACGCCGCTCCGGGTATTCGACGTCATGCGCGAGCCTGCGGCGCTGTTCGCTCCAGGGATGCTGGTGCGTTTCGTCGCGATCACGCGCGCCGAGTACGAGCTAAGGCGCGCGCCGTGACGCTGCGGGTGTTGCGTCCGGGCATGCATACCACGGTGCAGGATCTGGGCCGCCACGGTCTGCAGCACCTGGGCGTTGTTCCCTGCGGCGCCATGGACGCGGTGGCGCACCGGCTCGCCAACGCCCTGGTCGGAAATGCGGCTGCGGCTGCTACGCTGGAATGCACCGTCGTCGGCCCGGAACTGTTGTTCGAGGATGCGGCGCTGGTGGCGCTGTGCGGCGCGGCGTTCGAGGCGACGGTGGCGGGCGCGGCCTTGCCGCAGAACCGGCCGGTGCTGCTCGCTGCCGGGGCACGCCTGCGCGTCGGACGCGCGCTGCAGGGCGCGCGCGGCTATCTCGCGGTGGCCGGCGGGATCCGCGTTCCGGCGGTGCTGGGCAGCCACAGCACCTATGTGCCGGCGGCGTTCGGCGGGTTCGAAGGCCGCGCGCTGCGCGCAGGCGACGCGCTTGCGCTCGATCGGGACGCGCCGGTGCTCGCCGCGGCGCGTTTCGCCCGGCTGAAGGATGCACGCAGCGGCGCCGGATTCAGCAGCACGGCCTGGCGCGTCAGCACGATTTCGCTGCCGCTCGAGCGCACCGTCACCGTGCGCGCAATGGAGGGCCGCCATTTTGGCCAGTTCGATGCCGCTTCGCGGCGCGCCTTTTTCGACCAGGGGTGGCGCGTGTCGCAGGACTCGAACCGCATGGGCTACCGGCTCGCGGGGCCGGCGCTTGCGCGCCGCGGCTCCGGGGACCTGCTGTCCGAGCCGACCTGCCTCGGAACCGTGCAGGCGCCGGGCGACGGCAGCGTGATCGTGCTCATGGCCGATCATCAGACCACCGGCGGCTATCCCAAGATCGCGGAAGTCGCCGGCGCCGATGTGCCGATGCTGTCGCAGCTCGCGCCCGGCGGGGCGCTGCGCTTTGCGCGCTGCAGCGTCGACGAGGCGCGCGCCGCGCTGCGGGCGCTGCATGCGACGATCGCGGATATCATCCGGGGAATCGAACTTCAGTACGGAGACTGAGCCAGCATGAAAACCATAGATCTGAACTGCGACATGGGGGAGAGCTACGGCCACTGGCGCATGGGCGATGACGCGGCGATCATGCCGCTGGTCACCTCGGCCAACATCGCCGCGGGGTTTCACGGCGGCGACCCGGCGACGATACGCACGACCGTGCGCCTCGCGCTCGAACACGGTGTCGCGATCGGCGCGCATCCCTCGCTTCCCGATCTGGCGGGCTTTGGGCGCCGCGCGATGAAAATCACGCCGCAGGAAGCCTACGACCTGGTGCTGTACCAGGCGGGCGCGGTGGAGGCATTCGCGCGCGCCGCTGGCGCGCGGCTGCACCATGTCAAGTGCCATGGCGCGCTCTACAACATGGCGGCCAACGACGCTGCGCTGTCGGAGGCGATCGTGCGCGCGGTGAAAGACCTGGGCGGCAATGCGCTGCTCTACGCGCTCTCGGGCAGCCGCATGATGGCGCTCGCCGCAACCCACGGGGTGAAGGCGGTGGCCGAGGTGTTCGCCGACCGCGGCTACGAGAACGACGGCACGCTGGCGCCGCGCGACGCGCCCGGCGGCATGATCGAGGAAGCGGAGAAATCGGTGGCGCAGGCGCTGCGCATGGTGGAGGCGGGCATCGTCGTCAGCCGCCACGGCGAGCGCGTCGCGGTCGCTGCCGATACCATGTGCCTGCACGGCGACCAGCCGGGCGCGGTCGCGTTCGCGCAGGCGCTGCGCGCTGCGTTCGCCGCGCGCGGACTCGGATTCGCTGCTGCCTAGGCGGGTTAGGCGCGCCAGCTTGCGCGCTTGGCGAGGTAGATGCCGGCCATTACCACCGCACCACCCAGCAGCTGCGCCGGCGAGACCGATTCGTCCAGAATCACCCAGGCGTAGATCGCAGCCAGAACCGGCTGCAGCAGCAGGCTCACCGAAGAGAATGACGCCGGCAGGTGCGCAAAGCCGTAGGCGATCAGGCTTTGGCCGGCGACATGGGGAATCAGCGCGAGACCGGCCAGGATCAGCCAGCCGTGAGCCGATTGCGGCATGAACACGTCGGCGGTCGCGAGCGCGTACGGAAATAGGGCGATGGCGGCGACGCTGGTGCTCACGGCCATGATGGTGGCAGTAGTGGCGCGCACGCTGGCCGAACTGATCGCGAGCATATAGCCGGCATAGAACAGCGCGGTCAGCACGCCCAGGGCGTCGCCGAGTAGCGCGTGGCCGCCGAGCGTGAAATTGGGCCCGACCAGCAGCACGGCGCCGGTGGCGGTCAGCGCCAGTGCGGCCAGGAACAGGCGCGACACGCGCTGGCGGAACAGCAGCCATGCGCCCAAGGTGACGAATATCGGCGCTAAATTCGCTTCCAGCGTCGAGTTGGCGACGGAGGTATAAAGCAGAGCGGTATGCCAGGCGCCCAGGTCACCGGCGAAGCACAGGCCGGCGATGAACAGCGCCATCCAGGGAAAACCCGCTGCGTTTTCGGCGCGCTGCGGCAGGCGCTGCCACAGCCACAGCGGCGGCGCTGCGAGCGCGACGCGCCAAAACGCGCTGGCGCCGGGCGCGGTGTCGGACAGGCGCACGAATATCGGCGCGAATGCAATGGCCGCGGCACCCAGCAGCAGCGCGGCGAACGCGAGGGTTCGCCGCGGGGAATCGTCCGCCGCGCCGGCAGCGGCGCTCATGCGTGCGGCTGCCCGGCGCCGGCCGGGCGCAGGGCAGGGTCCAGCGCGACGCGCTCGTCGAAGACGAAGCAGCTGCCGCGAAAGTGCGCGCCGCCGCATTGCTCGAAGTAGTTGAGGATGCCGCCTTCGAGCTGATATACCTCGCGGTACCCCTGCGCGATCAGCCAGGGCGCGGCCTTCTCGCAGCGGATGCCGCCGGTGCAGTAGGCGACGATCGGCCGGTCCTTCAACGACTCGCCCAGGGCTTGCGTCGCGCCGGGAAAGTCGTTGAAACACTTCAGTCCGAGCGCAAGCGTGTTTTCGAACGATCCCAGCTCCACCTCGAACTGGTTGCGCGTATCGAGCAGCACCACATCGCGCCCCTGGTCCAGCCAGCGCTTGAGTTCGCGCGGGGAAAGCCGCGGCGCCGGCGTCGCACCCGGATCGATTTCAGGGCGGCGCATGGATACGATTTCGCGTTTGATCTTCACCCGCAGCCGGCCGAAGGGCTGCGTGCTCGACCAGCTGCGCTTTACTTCGATCGGGGCAAGGCGCGCATCCGCGCGCAGCGTCTGCAGCAGGGATTCGATCGCGTCGCCATCGCCCGCAAGGAACAGGTTGATGCCTTCGGCCGCGAGCAGGATGGTGCCCTTGAGCCCCAGCTCCGCGGCGCGCGCCTCCAGCGCCGTGCGCAGACGCGGCAGATGGTCGAGCGCGACGAAGCGGTAGGCGGCGATATTGAGGACGTTCATGGCGGTTTCGCGCATGCATTAAGGCGCTGCGGGGCGACAATTATACTAGTGCGCCCCGAATTGTCCCGAACGCGATATGCGCGGGCGCGCGGGTGTAAAATTTGCGTGTCTGCGTTCCACCCATCCTATGACACCCGCCTTCGTTCATCTGCGCCTGCACAGCGAATTCACCGTCACCGACGGCATCGTGCGCATCGACGCTGCGGTGGAGCGCGCGGCCGCGGACGGCATGCCGGCGCTCGCCATCACCGACCTGGCGAACCTGTTCGGCATGGTGAAATTCTACAAAGCGGCGCGCGCTGCGGGGGTGAAGCCGGTCATCGGCTGCGATGTCTGGATCAGCAACGAGGCCGAGCGCGACAAGGCCTCGCGCCTGCTGCTGCTGGCGCGCAACCGCGCCGGCTTCCTGCAGCTGTCGGAGTTGCTGAGCCGCGCCTGGCTCGAGAACCAGACGCGCGGGCGCGCGGAAATCAGGAAGGATTGGCTCAGCCCCGCCGCGGTGGACGGCCTGCTCGCGTTGTCGGGGGCGCAGGCCGGGGACATCGGCGGCGCGCTGGCGCAGGACAATACCGCGCAGGCCGAGCGCCTGGCGCTGGCCTGGTCGCAGCTGTTTCCGCAGCGCTTCTACATCGAATTGCAGCGCGCTGGTGCGCCCGGCACTGAGCACTATATTGCGCGTGCGCTTGACCTTGCCGGGCGGCTCGGATTGCCGGTGGTGGCGACCCACCCGGTGCAGTTCCTGCGGCCCGAGGAATTCCTCGCGCACGAGGCGCGGGTGTGCATCGCCGAGGGCTATGTGCTCGCCGACCAGCGCCGGCCGCGCGTATTCACGCCGCAGAGCTACTTCAGGACGCAGGTGGAAATGGCGGAGCTGTTCGCCGATATCCCGGAGGCGCTCGCCAACAGCGTCGAAATTGCGCGCCGCTGCAATCTCGTGCTGGAGCTGGGCAAGAGCAAGCTGCCGCCGTTTCCGACGCCGGCCGGCATCGGCCTGGAGGATTATCTGGCGCAGCAGTCGGGGCAGGGGCTGGCGGCGCGCCTGGCAAAGCTCTATCCGGACGCGAGCGAGCGCGAACGGCGCGAGCCCGAGTACCGCGCGCGGCTCGAATTCGAGATCAAGACGATCACGCAGATGGGCTTCTCCGGCTACTTCCTCATCGTCGCCGACTTCATCAACTGGGCCAAGTCGAACGCGGTGCCGGTGGGCCCGGGACGCGGCTCGGGCGCGGGCTCGCTGGTCGCCTATTCGCTCGGCATCACCGATCTCGATCCATTGCGCTACGACCTGCTGTTCGAGCGCTTCCTCAACCCGGAACGGGTGTCGATGCCCGACTTCGACATCGATTTCTGCCAGGACGGGCGCGACCGGGTGATCGAGTACGTAAAGAACAAGTACGG
>JAAOZY010000413.1 GCA_012274205.1 Betaproteobacteria bacterium | reverse complement strand
GCGGTGCGCGGCATGACGAAAACCGACTCGGCCGAAACGCTGACCATGTACCAGATGGTGTTCCTGGTGATCTTCTTCGCGCTCGCCTTGCCGTTCTTCGGCTTCATTTGGCCGCGCGGCGAGGACCTGACCTTCATGCTGGTCAATGGCGTGTTCAATGGCCTTGGTCAGTACTGGTGGACGCGCTCATTATCGTATGCGCCGGCTTCGGCGGTCGGACCGTTCTATTATTTCTCGCTGGTATGGGCGCTGGTGCTGGGCTTCCTGTTCTGGGGCGACGTGCCGACACTTACGTTGCTAGCCGGCTCCGCCGTCGTGGTCGGTTCCGGCATATTTCTGCTCTGGCACGAAAGCGGCAGGAAGCCGCTACCGGCCGACGAACCTTTGTAATTCATCGCAAGACTGAGGGAGGAACTCCATGAGCCTGCAGATCCGTCGCGTCGTCACCGGTCATGACGAACAGGGCCGCGCCAAAGTGCTGATCGACGAAACCACCACGAATGTCTCGTCGCCGCGGCCGGGCGCTGAGTTCAGCGTGATCTGGTCGTCCGAAGGCTTCCCGCTCAGCAATGACGGCAGTGACGACCCCTCGCACAAAAAGATCGGCACCACGCTTCCCAATGGCACGGTGTTCCGCATCGTCAGCTTCGGGCCGGGCGTGAGCCCCCGCAATCACCGCACCGATTCGATCGATTACGCGGTGGTGATGTCGGGCGAGATCGACATGGAGCTCGACATCGGCAGCGTGCACCTGAAAGCCGGCGACGTGCTGGTGCAGCGCGGCACCATCCATAACTGGGTCAACAAAGGGACGGTGCCGTGCGTGATCGCGTTCACGCTCATTTCGGCGAAGCCAGTCAGCATCGGCGGCAAGCGGTTGGATGCGCAGGGCTGAGTTTAAGCATCCAACTCCGGATAATGCCGGAAAACTCCACTCTCGTTGAAGGCAATGCGCCGCGCTGAGGCCAGATAGGCCTTGATGCGCGGACGCTTGGCGACGCGGCCGTGCACGCCGACTACGCCGGGGATTTTGCGCTCAATACGCGCCATCGCCTTGGGGAAGGCATAGCGCAAGCCCTCGATCAGCTGGAACAGAGAGAGGTCGAGGTAAGAAACCTTGCGCCCGAGCGCATAGGGCCCGCCGCTTTTCTTCAGCACGGTTTCGAAATAGCCGAGATATTTCGGCGCCCGCTCGGCCAGGAAATTCCCGGTGAACCGCTTGGCCTCGGGCTTGGCATCCTCATAGTAAAGCTCGCCGCCCAGCGGATGATGGGTGTCGTGAATCTCCTTCACGAAGTCCGTCACCGTAAGCTGCAACTGGTGCAGCCAGAGCCGGTCCGCCTCGGCGCGGGGGCTAAGCTTCAGGCGCGGCCCGAGATAGAACAGGATGTTGGCGGACTGCGCGATCACGCGCGGGCCGGCCTTGAGGAACGGCGGCGCGAAAGGCGGGCGCTTGTCGCGACCGCCCTTCATCATCGCCAGCATGCGATCCATGCCGCCTTTGCCGCGCGCGACATCGTCGTAAGCCGCGCCGGCGTCCTCGAGCGCCAGCCGGACGAATTCACCGCGGCCCTGGATTCCCGGCCAGTAGAACAGTTGATAGCGCATGGCGTCACCTCGCGACCTTGCCTGCGCCATTCAAGCAAGCCGTGCATGGCCGGCACAAGGCCCACGCTCGGGCCGGCCATGACGAATTCGAAATTACAACGCCGGGCTTAGTTCACCGCGAAGCAATACAGCAGCCCGTCGCCGCCGGTGCTGCGCAGGTCGGCTTGCGAACAGCCGCCCTCCACATTGCGCGTGGGATGCGACGAATTCCAGGACTTGGCGACGGAGTCGTCGGTCAAGCCGGTGCGGTCGGCATGACCGAGCATGGCGGTGCCTTGCGTACCGCTCGTCCAGTTCTTGCAGGTCATGTCCTTGTCGGGCGGGAAGGCGCGGCCTTCCGCTGTCGAACCGGTGAGGATGTCGTGCCGGTTGGGTGTATCGCCGCGTCCGTTATTCACTTGGCCCTTTTCGGAGAGCGCGGTCTGCTTGGTCAGGTTGTTGGTACCGTGCAGCTCGTCGACCGACTTGGCGATGACCACGCCCTTGGCGTTCATCCAGGGACCCTTTCCGATGCGATCGCGCGCGTTCACCGCCCCGGCGCCTTGCGTCGACAGATAGGCGTGCCAGGTCTTAGCCCCGGCGCCCGCCGCCTGGGCAAGCTGCTGGCAATGCTTGTCGGCACCTGCCAGGCCGCCGAGATCGGCGCCCTTGCCCACACCCACGCTGGTCACGAAGAAACTCATATTGGCTTACTGCGCCTGCACTGGTGCCGCAAAAAATAACGTCAGGCACGCCGCCAGCGGCGCACCGAACCGAATTGCAGTCATCGAGAACGTCTCCCCGTATTGGCACGGGCCCGTCGCCCCGCCATGGGGTAACAGACCCCGGCAATCCACCTGCTATTCCGAATTCACAAAAGGTTTATTGCAGGCGTTTTGCCGCAGTCAGCCGTTCAGCCAAGCTTGGCGCCGTATTGCTGATCGGTCACCGGTTCCAGCCAGGCCACATGTTCGCCCTTGAGGGCCTCCTGCATGGCGAGGTGTTCCATGGCGTGATCGGGCGCGGCGCCGTGCCAATGCTTCTCGTCCGGCGGAATCCAGACCGTATCGCCGGCGCGGACCTCGCGCACGGGCCCGCCCCAGGTCTGCACCCGGCCGATGCCCGAGACGATGGCAAGCGTCTGCCCGAGCGGATGGGTATGCCAGGCGGTGCGCGCGCCCGGCTCGAACCGCACCCAGGCCGAACGGATGCGCGCGGGATCCGGCGCCTGGATGATCGGGTCCTGCCACACCGTTCCGGTGAAGCTCGGCGCCCCCATTTTACGCGACGGCCGCGAGCCGCAGGCGATGATGTCCATGGTCTATTTCTCCCGGTTTTCCTTTACCGGCATTCTAGCGCTTGATCCCGAAAAGTGGGAACCGGTTTTCGGATAAGATCATGCGCAAGCAACATGTTCGCGTCGCTTGTCGCGCCGCCCGCGCCTAAGCAAAAAGCCCGGCGTCGCCGCCGGGCCTCGTCGTCAAAGTCGATGACCGTGTGGCCTCACGCCGGCTGCAGATTGCCTGCCGCCTGCTTACCGCGCTCGGTGACGATCTCGTAGCTGATCTTCTGGCCCTCGTTGAGCGAACGCATGCCAGCCTTCTCCACCGCGGTGATGTGCACGAACACATCCTTCGAGCCATCGTCCGGCTGGATGAAGCCGAAGCCTTTTTGGGTATTGAAGAACTTCACAGTTCCGACAGGCATCATAGTTCCTTTCACACTTCCCGTTGATCGTCCGCGCGTGCATCGCGTTGACGGCAACAATCAGAGTTTTGCGAGGTCACTTGAGCAGCAGCCCTAAGGCGGGAGCGTGTCAGCAAGATGAGGCCGAAAACCAGGTTGCGGGCGGCGACATAAACGGATTTCGCCGCTAGGTCAACGGCTAAGCGGCCGGGCACAGGCTGCGGCCATATAGCGCTTTATGAATTGGTAATGGCCGATCCCTATAGTTTCGGGGCGTCGGGGGGCCAGCGTTAAATATGTGTTAAACGGCCGCGCCCGCCCGTCCGACGGCGGCGAGGCGTCATGATCAACAACAAACGAAAATCACGGCGCCGGCAGGTCCGCTACACCGCCTGGCTGGTGCTCGAGGGCGGCCAGTTGCACGGTTGCGCGTTGTCGGATGCCTCCGATACCGGCGCACGGCTCGATGTCGAGGATTCCAAGAAAATCCCGGACACTTTCATGCTGTTACTCGCCGGCAATGGCTCGGCGCAGCGCACCTGCCGCGTGGTATGGCGCAAGCCGCAGCAGGTCGGCGTGAAATTCGAGCGGCGTCTCGCACCGCAAGACCGGGCGACGCTGGTACCGGTCATCGACGCGGACGACAACGTTCGTCTCGAACCCGCCTGAGGCGAACTTAAAATCCGATCGTCACGACTGCTGGATGGCCGACAGCAACCAGTTGCCGCCGCGCGCGCGCATGAAG
>JAAOZY010000412.1 GCA_012274205.1 Betaproteobacteria bacterium | reverse complement strand
GGTCATCGCCTATGGCGCTACGCGCGACCAGGCGCTGCGCCGCATGCGCATCGCCCTGTCCGAAATGGCGGTGCAGGGCATTCAGACCAATATTCCGCTGCACCAGGAATTGCTGCTCGACGAACGTTTTGTCAAAGGCGGCACCAGCATTCATTATCTCGAGCAGAAACTGGCGCAGCAGAAACTCGAGAAAGGCTGAGCCCTGGCCTGGGTCTCGCTCATGCTACGTACCGACGCGCGCGTCGCCGATGAACTGAGCGACGCGCTGCTCGAGCAGGGCGCGCTGTCGGTCAGTCTGGAGGACGCCGGCGCCGGCAGCGACGCGGAGACGCCCTTATATGGTGAACCCGGCATGCAGGTCGATGCCGCCTGGCCGCAGAGCCTGGTCAGTGCGCTGTGCGCGCAGCATGCCGATCCGGCACAGTTGCTCGCCGCCGCATGCGCGCGCATCGGCCTGGCCCAAATGCCGGATTACCGCGTGGAGCCGGTCGCCGAGCAAGACTGGGTGCGCCGCAGCCAGGCGCAGTTCGAGCCGATCCGCATCTGCGCGCGGCTGTGGATCGTGCCGTCCTGGGCCACCGCACCCGACCCGGGCGCGCTCAATCGGGTGCTCGACCCCGGCCTCGCTTTCGGCACCGGCAGCCATCCCACTACGAGGCTGTGCCTGCAGTGGCTGGAGCGCACGATCGCGGGCGGCGAGCGCATTCTGGACTACGGCTGCGGTTCGGGTATATTAGCCATAGCCGCGCTGCGCCTGGGCGCCAGCGCCGCGCTCGGCGTAGATGTGGATCCGCTGGCACTGCCGGCGGCACGGGAAAACGCGCAGCGCAACCGGGTTGACGCGCGCTTTATCGACACGGAGACGGCTAGTGATTTCCAGGCGGACCTCGTGGTCGCGAATATCCTTGCCAATCCGCTGATTCTGCTCGCGCCGCTGCTCGCCCGGCATGCACGCAGCGGCGCTCGCATCGCCCTGTCCGGCATACTCGAGGCACAGGCCGCCGAGGTCATGCGGGCCTATACACCCTGGTTCGACCTGCGCATCGGCGGGAGCGACGCGAACTGGGTGCTGCTCGAGGGCAGGCGGACGTGATTACCCAGTGCCCGTCCTGCCACACCCATTTTCGCGTGCAGGCCGAACAGCTTGCGGCGCGCGCGGGCCAGGTGCGCTGCGGCAGATGCAACCGGATATTCGATGCGCTGGAGTACCTGGTCGAGGAGTCCGCGCAGCTGCGCGCGCCGCTGACGGGCGAAACCGCAGCGGTGCAGTTCGCCGCCACTGGCGCGGGATTCCTCCAGGAATCGGCGCCGGCTCGAGCCACGCAAGCAATTGCCGACGCGCTGCCGCCGGCAGTTGCGGCAGGCACCGCGTCCTCGCCCGAGTCAACGCGGGCCGCGTCCGAGCCTGCGCTTGCTGCGCCGCCCGAGTTCGAGCCGCCGGAGCCGGCGGCGGTCGAGGCGGCCAGCGTTGCGGCGGCCGTGAGTGAATTCGATTTCGGGCCGGGCGCAGCGGCGGACCCCGCCAGGCGCGCGCGCCGCTGGCCCTGGCTGCTGGGCGCGCTGCTGTTGCTGGCGCTGTTGCTGGCGCAAGCGGCGTATTACTACCGCAGCGCGCTCATCGTGTTGTTCCCGCAGGCGAAGCCTTATGCAGTTGCGCTGTGCGCGAACCTCGGCTGTGACCTGCCGCTGCCCCGGCGCGTGGAAATGATCAGCATCGAGGCGTCGGATTTGCAGGCGGACACGACCAACCCGAACGTCATGGTGTTGTCGGCGACGCTGAAGAACCGGGCCATATTTGATCAGCAGCTGCCGCTGCTCGAACTGACGCTTACCGACGCACAGGACCAGCCGGTCGTGCGGCGGGTGCTCGCGCCGGGCGACTACATAGGCAAGAATTCCGGCGTCACCACGAGCTTTGCCGCCAACAGCGAAATCGCGGTCAAGGTGTTCATCGAAGGCTCGCAGATCAAGGCCACCGGCTACCGCCTGTACCTGTTCTATCCTTGAGAAACTGCGGCGGCCGGGAGATGGCCGGCGGGGCCGGCGCAGCATAAGGGTGCACCTCCCCGAATTTTCCCGGTGGCCGCAACATCAACTTCAGGTATCCTCTGCGCTTTTTGCGGCGCTGCGGTCGAACGGTCGCAACGCCCACGAAGGGGAAAGAACAAATCATGCGCATCCTGCTACTCGGCTCAATTGCCTACGACAACATCATGGTGTTCGAGGGGCGCTTTCGCGAGCACATCCTGCCCGACCAGATTCACATGCTCAATGTGGCGTTCTTGGTGCCAGCCCTGCGGCGCGAGTTCGGCGGCTGTGCCGCCAACATCGCCTACAATCTGCGCCTGCTCGGCGGCAATCCGCTGATCATGGCAACGGTGGGCGAGGACGCCGAGACCTATTACCGGCGCCTTGACGCCCTCGGCATAGAGCGCACGCATGTGCGCGAAGTCGCCGGCACCTACACCGCACAGGCATTCATCACCACCGACCTGGACGACAACCAGATCACCGCCTTTCATCCGGGCGCGATGGGCCATTCGCACCTCAATAGTGTTGCGGCCGCCGGTGCCGTCGACCTGGCCATTGTCTCCCCCGACGGGCGCGAGGGCATGCTGCAGCATGCGCGCGAGCTCAAGGCGGAAAACATTCCCTTCGTATTCGATCCCGGGCAGGGCTTGCCGATGTTCTCCGGCCCCGAATTGCTCGACTTCGTGAACCTCGCGAGTTATGTGGCGGTCAACTCCTACGAGGGCAAGATGCTGGAAGAGCGCACCGGCGCATCGCTCGAACAACTGGCGCAGAAGGTGGAGGCGCTGATCGTCACGCATGGCGCCAAGGGCTCGGAGATCCATGCAGGGGGTCAACGCCTGGAGATTCCCTGCGTTAAGGCGGACAATATCGTGGACCCGACCGGCTGCGGGGACGCATATCGTGCCGGACTGCTGTATGGCATCGCCGCCGGCATGGACTGGCGCTCCATCGGCCAGCTGGCCTCCCTCATGGGAGCGCTTAAGATCGGCGCACGCGGCGGGCAAAACCACCGCGCCACGCGCGCCGAAATCGAAGCGCTCTACCGCCAGAATTTCAATGCGCAACTAGGATAAGAGGACCAATCATGAAGATATTCGCGAAATTGACGATCTCGGCCATCGTTGCCGCATCGGCACTCATCAGCGGCTGCGCCAGCACCAGCTCGGGCAGCGTCTATTCCAGCGGCCAGGCGCGGCAGGAACAGCTCGTGCGCATGGGCGTGGTCGAAAGCGTGCGCCAGGTCACCATCGAAGGCTCCAAGAGCGGCGTCGGCACGCTCGCCGGCGGTGCAATCGGCGGCGTGGCCGGCAGCAACATCGGCGGCGGCAGCCGAGGCAGCGCCGTCGGCACCATCCTCGGCGCGGTTGCGGGCGGCTTGGCCGGCAAGGCGATCGAGGAGGGCACGACCAAGAAACCGGGCCTGGAGATCACCGTCAAGCTCGACAACGGCGAGTTGCGTGCAATCACTCAGGATGCCGACGAGAGCTTCAGGCCGGGCGAGCGCGTGCGCCTGCTCTCCGGTAACGGCGTGACGCGGGTGACGCACTGATTTTGCGGCGCGCTTCCCGTCTGCAGTGAAGCGCGGGGATCGCTGCCCGCTGTCAATCCAGTGCGGCGCGCAGCCGCGCGGCATTGGCCTCCAGCTGTTCGCGCGGCGGGTTCTTCGCCGGCCAGCTGAGGTGCATGCCGTCCTGGGCTTGGCGCGGCACGAGATGCAGGTGGAAGTGGAATACGGTCTGGCCTGCGGCGACGCCGTTGGCCTGGTAAAGCGTCAGCCCCTGCGGGGCATAGGCTTTTTTCGCCGCCCGCGCCACACGCGCCGCGGTGCGAAATACGGCGGCCGCCAGCGCGTCGTCCAAGCCGTAGATATTTTCCACATGCGGCTTTACCGTCACCAGCATGTGCCCGGGATTGACCTCGCCGATGTCCATGAAGGCGAGCGTCAGCGCGTCTTCATGGACCTTGGCCGCAGGCAGCTCTCCGGCAATAATCCTGCAGAACACACAGTCACTCATCGATGCTTGCTCCTGGGGGTGGATCCGATTGTTGAATGTCATGCAAGCCGCATGCATTCGGTGCGGCCGCCCGCCTCATTTTCCGGGCACCTGGCACTGCTTGCACGGCACCTGGTACAGTTTGCGGTCCTCCAGGCGCACCGCGCTGAGGCTTCCGCCCCAGACACAGCCGCTGTCCAGCGCAAGCAGATCGGGCCGCAGCTTGAGCCCGAGGGTGGACCAGTGGCCGCAGACCAGCGTATGGTCGCGGCTGGCGCGGCCAGGCGCATCGAACCAGGGGAAAAAGCCGGGCGGCGCCTTCGCCGTCTCGCCTTTGGTGCGCAATTCTATCGTGCCTTGCGCCGTGCAAAAGCGCATGCGCGCCATTGCGTTGACGATGACGCGCAGGCGGTCGGGGCCACGCAGATGTTCGCTCCAGGTGTCCGGCTTGTCGCCGTAGAGTTCCGCCAGGAATTCGCGCCAGCCGGGGCCGCGCAGCGCGCTTTCCACCTCCTGCGCAAGCAGGCGCGCGCCTGCGATGCTCCATTGCGGCAACAGACCGGCGTGGACCATCGCCCATGTACCCTCTACATGCAGCATCGGCCGCTGCCGCAGCCAGGCGAGCAGCTCGTCCCGGTCCGGCGCAGCGAGCACCTGATCGAGGGTGTCGCTGCGGTGCATTTTCGCGTGGCCGGCGGCGACGGCCAGCAGGTGAAAATCATGGTTGCCCAGAACCGTCACCGCGCGCTCGCCCAGGTCTTTCACCCGGCGCAGGGTCGCGAGCGAATCCGGGCCGCGGTTTACCAGGTCGCCCACGAACCACAGCCGGTCGCGCGAGCGTTCGAAACCGAAGCTGTCGAGCAGCCGCTGCAATGCGTCTGCGCAACCCTGAACGTCGCCGATTGCATAGGTCGCCATCGGCCTAGCCCGCGCGGTCGAGCTTGCGATACTGGATGGCTTCGGCCACATGGGCCACCGCGATCAACTCGCTCCTGGCCAGATCGGCAATGGTGCGGGCGAGTTTCAGCACACGATGATAAGCGCGCGCCGACAGGCCCAGCCGCGCGATCGCCTGCCTGAGCAAACCCTCCGCCGCCGGCTCCGGCCGGCACCAGCGGTCGATCTCGCGCGTGCCCAGCCTGCTGTTGCACTTGCCCTGCCGTCCGATCTGCAGCGCGTGTGCGCCGGCGACGCGCGCGCGCACCATGACGCTCGCTTCTCCCGCTTGCTGGCGCAGCAGGTCCTCCTGCGGTACCGCGGCGACCTCGAGGTGGATGTCGATGCGGTCCATCAGCGGCCCGGAGATCCTGCCGCGATAGCGCGCCACCTGATCCGGCGTGCAGCGGCAGCGGGCGTTGAAATGTCCGAGATAGCCGCAGGGGCAGGGGTTCATCGCCGCCAGCAGTTGAAAGCGCGCGGGGAACTCTGCCTGGCGTGCTGCGCGCGAGATCTGCACGTATCCCGACTCCAGCGGTCCGCGCAAGGTCTCGAGCACCCTGCGCTCGAACTCGGGCAGCTCGTCCAGAAACAGCACGCCGTGATGGGCGAGCGAAATCTCCCCCGGTCGCGGATTGCTGCCGCCGCCGACCAGGGCGACGCTTGATGCCGAGTGGTGCGGCGAGCGGAACGGGCGGCGGCGATACTGTTCGAGACGAAAGCCGCCCGAGCCCAGCGATTGCAGTGCGGCGGCTTCGAGCGCCTCGGTGTCGCTCATCGGCGGCAATATCCCGGGGAAACGCGCAGCAAGCATGGACTTGCCGGTGCCGGGCGGCCCCGCCATGAGCAGGCTGTGCCCGCCGGCCGCCGCGATCTCCAGCGCGCGTTTCGCGTGTGCCTGGCCTTTGACATCGGCCAGATCGGGGTAATCGTGCTGTGGCGCGGCGGTTGGCGGCGCGATGTAAGCTTGAAGGCTCTCGCGCCGCGCCAGGTGCGCGCATACTTCGAGCAGGGTCTTCGCCGGCAGGATGCGCGCCTCGCGCACCAGGCTCGCCTCTGCAGCGCTGGTCTGCGGCAGGACGAAGGTGCGGCCGCAACGCTGCGCCGAATAGGCCATGGCGAGCGCGCCGCGAATCGGGCGCAAATCGCCGGTCAGCGAAAGTTCGCCGGCGAATTCGTATTCGTGCAGCGCGTTTGCGGGCAGCTGCCCCGATGCCGCGAGTATGCCCAGCGCGATCGGCAGGTCGAAACGCCCGCTTTCCTTGGGCAGGTCGGCTGGCGCGAGGTTGACGGTGAGGCGGCGCGCGGGAAACTCGAAATGCGCGTTAAGCAAGGCCGCGCGCACCCGGTCGCGCGCTTCTTTCACTTCCGCCTCCGCCAGCCCCACAATGGTGAAACTGGGCAATCCGCCCGACAGGTGTACCTCAACCGTGACCTCGGGCGCATCCATGCCGGCGAGCGCGCGGCTGTGGAGCACGGCGAGCGACATGCCGCTCAGCTGTTCGGCTTGATCGCCCTGGCCTCGAGCTCTGCGACCCGCGACTCAAGGGCGCTGAGCTGCTCGCGCGCTCGGGTGAGCAGCCTGGCCTGCACATCGAATTCTTCGCGCGTAACCAGGTCCAGCCTTCCGAAAAAGCTGCTGAGCAGCGCGCGCAGATTTTTCTCCACGTCCTTCACCGGGCTTTGCGCCAGCAACGCGCTGACCTTGCCGCTCAATTCCTCGAACAAGCGGTTTTGCTGCATGGACCTCTCCTGTTTGCTTTCGTTTTTCGAGTCTATCACGACGAATACAACGCGCCAGAGAGTGAACTGGCTACAGGCACCCGAGCGGTGCGGGCAGATGCGTGGACGCACCATGATGATGCATTGGGCCGAAGCCCTTCTGCGGCTTCCGATGCAAGCACATGAAATAACAACGAAAAAAATCTGGCATAGGGCGTGCTAAGTATAGCCCGTCGGGTTTTTCTTTAACTTTGAAAAGGGGTATTTCTCATGCGTAAACTATTGCTTGCTTCGGCCGTGTCAGCCGCATTTTCTCTGCCCATGGCCGGATTCTCTCAATCCGCTTCCGCCGCGGATGCGGCCCCGCCGTACACCCTCACCGGAAACTTCGGACTGTACAGCCAGTACATATTCCGTGGGCTCACGCAGACCAACCGGGATCCGGCTGCCCAGGGCGGATTCGATTTCACCCATGAAAGCGGCCTGTATGCTGGTACCTGGCTGTCCAACATCAGCTGGCTTACGGATTCGCCGGCCGCTACCGGATATAAGAGCAGTTCGCTGGAGTGGGACCTCTACGCCGGCTACCGCGGCACCTTCGGCAAATCGGATTTCGGCTACGACGTAGGTCTGCTGCAATATTACTACCCGGGCTCGCATGACACCACGCTCTTCCCGGGAACGGTCAAGGCCGACACGCTCGAACTCTATGGCCTGGTCAGCTGGAAGTGGCTCAGTGCCAAGTATTCCTACAGCATGGGCAACAAGACCTTCGGCGTCGCCAACAGCCGCGGCACTTCCTACATCGACATTTCCGCCAACTACCCCTTGACCGAAAAGCTCAGCGTACAGGCACATTACGGCAAGCAGAAATTCGAGGGTAACAACGCGGGCGTATCCAACGACTCCGTGGCCACCTACGACGATTACAAGCTCGGGCTGAGCTACACCCTGCCCAAGGACTTTACCGTCGGGGGCTACTACACCACCACCAGCATGACCGCGCTGCAAAAGGCGTTCTATACCAACGCCTCGGACAACCGCAATGTCGGCAAGGATACGTTCACCGTCTTCGTACAGAAGACGTTTTGAGCACAGCACCGTACGGGGCAGCCATCGCCGCCCCTCATTCATGGGGAAACGCAATGAAACTAGTCACAGCAATTATCAAGCCGTTCAAGCTTGATGAAGTCAGGGAGGCCCTGTCCGCGATCGGCGTGCAAGGCATCACCGTGACCGAGGTGAAGGGGTTCGGCAGGCAAAAAGGCCATACCGAACTCTATCGCGGTGCGGAATACGTGGTCGATTTCCTGCCCAAGGTCAAGATCGAGGCAGCCATCAAGACCGAAATGCTCGACCAGGCAATCGAAGCAATCGAGAAGTCCGCCAGCACCGGCAAGATCGGCGACGGCAAGATTTTCGTTTTCGATCTGGCTCAGGTCATACGCATACGCACCGGCGAGACCGGTGCGGAAGCACTATAGGGAGATGCATGATGAAAAAGTTAATCGCACTACTCGCCTTGCTCGGTGCCTGCAGTCTTGCGGCGCCGGTCATCGCGCAGGACAAACCCGCGACACCCGCGGCGGAAGTGAAAGCGGCGGACGCAAAGCCGGTTGAAGCAGTGCCGGCCGCGCCGGCCGCTGCCGCTGCCGCGCCGGCGCCCGCACCTGCGGCCGCCCCCGCAGCGGCGCCGGCGCCGGTGCCCAACAAGGGCGATACGGCGTGGATGATCGTGGCCACGGTGCTGGTGATTCTGATGACCATCCCGGGATTGGCGCTGTTCTACGGCGGCCTGGTGCGCAGCAAGAACATGCTGTCGGTGCTGATGCAGGTGTTCGTCACGTTCTGCCTGATCAGCGTGCTATGGGTG
>JAAOZY010000411.1 GCA_012274205.1 Betaproteobacteria bacterium | reverse complement strand
GTGTATACCCATGCTCTGGACGGCTTGAAGCCGGGCGAGGTGAGCGGCATCATCCGCAGCCCGGCGGGTTTCCATATCATCAAACTGATCGAGCGCCGTGGCGGCGGCCTGCCGGCGATAGTCGAGCAGACGCATGCGCGCCACATTCTGTTGCGGACCAGCGAAATCGTGTCCGAGGCAGATGCCAAGCGCAAACTCAACAATCTGCGCGAGCGCATACTCAACGGTGCCGATTTTGGCGACTTGGCCAGGCTCAATTCGGACGACACGTCCTCGGTCAAGGGCGGCGACCTCGGCTGGCTCTATCCGGGCGACACCGTGCCGCAGTTCGAGCGCGTGATGGACAGCCTCAAACCAGGGCAGGTGAGCGAGCCGTTCGCAACGCCCTTCGGCTGGCATCTGGTGCAGGTGCTGGAGCGGCGCCAGGCGCCGGTGTCGGGCGAGCGCAAGCGGCAGGAGGCGCGCCTGATTCTGCGCGAGCGCAAGGCCGATGAGGCCTACCAGGAGTGGCTGCGCCAGCTGCGCGATCGCGCCTTCGTGGAATACCGTACGGACGAGGGTTAGGAAGCGGTAGTCGGCGACCGGATGGCGGCAAAATGCATGACGTTTTTCTCCAGCCCTTGGTTTCCGGACACTAGTCACGATGTCCCTGCCTGTCATCGCGGTTACTTCGGGCGAACCTGCCGGCATCGGGCCGGATATCTGCTTCGCCTTGGCTGGACACGGCCTGTCCTGCCGTGCCGTCGTTCTCGGTGACCGCGAGCTGCTTGAGCAGCGCAGCGCACGGCTCGGGTTGAAGCTGCGCCTGCGCGCATTCGATCCGGCACGCGCCCCCGCCGCGGACGAGCTCGAGCTGCTGCACCTGCCGCTCAACGTGCCTGCGCTGGCCGGCAGGCTGGATCCGGCCAACAGCCGCTATGTGCTGGGACTGCTGGATCGCGCCGTCGCCGGCTGCGCCGACGGCAGCTTTGCGGCGATGGTGACCGCGCCCGTGCACAAGGGCGTGATCAACGCTGCCGGCGTCGCCTTTACCGGACACACTGAATATCTCGCGGCGCTGACCTCCACGCCGCGCGTGGTGATGATGCTTGCCGGCGGCGGCCTGCGCGTTGCGCTGGCGACCACGCATCTGGCGCTGGCCGAGGTCGCCGGCGCGATCACGCGTGCAAGCCTGAACACCACGCTGCAGATCCTGCACCGGGCGCTGCAGCAGCGTTTCGGCCTGGTCGAGCCGCGCATCCTGGTCGCCGGGCTGAATCCGCACAGCGGCGAGGGTGGCTATCTCGGGCGCGAGGAGATCGATCTCATCTCGCCGCTGCTCGACGAATTGCGCCGCTCGGGCATGCGGCTGGAGGGGCCGCTGCCGGCCGATACCCTGTTCACGCCACAGGTGCTGGCGCGCGGCGACTGTGTGCTGGCGATGTACCACGATCAGGGGCTGCCGGTGCTCAAGTACGCGAGTTTCGGCAAGGGTGTCAATGTCACCTTGGGCCTGCCGATCGTGCGCACTTCGGTCGACCATGGCACCGCGCTGGACCTGGCCGGCAGCGGCAAGGCCGACCCGGGCAGCCTGATCGCCGCGATGGAAATGGCGCTGGAGATGGTGAACGCGTCGCGGGCGCAGGGCGCGGCACGCTAGCCCCGGCTGCCATTCTCCGCGCCGATGAAACACATACCGCGCAAACGCTTCGGGCAGCATTTTCTCGCCGACCAGGCGGTTATTGCTGACATCGTCACCGCGATCCGGCCGCAGGCCGACGATGCCATGGTGGAGATCGGCCCCGGCCTGGGCGCGCTTACCACGCCGCTGGCCGCGGTGCTGCGCCGGCTGCAGGTGATCGAGATCGACCGCGACATCATCGCCCGGCTGCAGCGCGCCTACCCGCCCGAGCGGGTATCGGTGCATGCGGGCGACGTGCTCGAATTCGATTTTTCGGCGCTGCCGCGCGATCTGCGCGTGGTTGGCAACCTTCCCTACAATATTTCCACGCCGCTGCTGTTCCATCTGGCGCGCTACGCCGAGCGCATCCGCGACATGCATTTCATGCTGCAGCGGGAGGTGGTCGAGCGCATGGTGGCGGCGCCGGGCGGCGGCGACTACGGCCGCCTGTCGGTGATGCTGCAGTATCGCTTCGACATGCAGTTGCTGTTCGAAGTCCCGCCCGGCGCATTCGAGCCGCCGCCGCGGGTAGACTCGGCGGTGGTGCGCATGCATCCGCGGCCGCGCGCCCAGCTTGCGGCTGCGAGCGAAGCCGGCCTGGCGCAGGTGGTGCGGCGCGCCTTTGCGCAGCGGCGCAAGACCCTGCGCAATTCCCTGGCGGGGCTGCTCGAGGCCGGCGACTACGCTGCGCTCGGGATAGCGCCCGGCCTGCGCGCGGAAAATCTCGCCGTGGCCGAATTTGTCGCTATCAGCAACTACCTGAGCGAAAAAGACAAATCTGCGCTAACTTGATATTCACAAAAATGCGCCCCGCTGGCACAATAGATGTCCTGGCGCTATAGGCAAGTGAAGGACTCCGGAGAATCGCATGGGCCTGCTGGACGATTTGAAGAAACAGGCAGACCTGGTCAAGAGCCAGCAGCTTTCGCAGCAGTCGATACGCGAGGAAAGCATCAAGCTGGTCGAGGCCAGGATGCAGCAGACCTTTCTCTACCTGAACGAGTTGCTGAAGCAGCTCGCCGTGCTCAAGCCGACCAATCCGACGGTATATACGATTCCGAACGTGGGCGATTTCGAGAACCTGGGCTATGCCGAATCGTTCATCAACTACCGCAAGAAGAAAATCGGCGACCGGGATTATTACGACTACATCACCATGTTCATCAAATGGGCCTCGCCGCTGAGCCTGACGGTGGAGCGCGACATGCCCGCGGCGATTCAGAAAGTGACCGATGCGCTGTGGAACTTCGGCCTAAAGTTCACCGAAGAGAAGATCAAGAAGCCCGGCGGGGGCTTCGAGAAAATGAAATTCACCGTGCCGAGCAACGTGACCTGCGACATCACCATCACCGCCGACTATGACAATGTGCGGCTGGCGGTCAAGGGCAAGCACTTCTTCCGCCTCGGCGCGGATGAGCTGCGCATTCCGGCGGGCGACGTCAACGAAGCGCTGCTGGAGGAGTTCGCCAAGATGCTGATCGGCCAGCCCAGCGTGCTGCGCAAATACCGCGTCGCAACACTGTAGGGACACCGTGGGATCGCCCGCGCATACCCCTCGCGCGGGCTGTTTAAAGGTTCGTGGCTCCGACGCGCCGTGACAAGGGTTCCGAATCCTGACGTTCTGCTGGTGCAGTACCCTTCTGCCGGAGTCTCTTACTTGCGTTCGATCAGCTCGATCTTGTAGCCGTCCGGATCCTGCACGAAGGCGATGACCGTGCTGCCGCCTTTGACCGGCCCGGCTTCGCGGCTCACGACGCCGCCCTTGGCCCTGACCGTCTCGCAGGCCTTGCTGGCGTCGGGCACTTCGATCGCCAAATGCCCGAACGCATTCCCCATGTCGTACTTCTCGACGCCGTAGTTGTAGGTGAGCTCGATCACCGACTGCGTGTCCTCCGCGCCGTAGCCGACGAAGGCGAGCGAGTATTTCTGCTCCGGCCGGTCGGTGGTGCGCAACAGCTTCATGCCCATGACCTCGGTGTAGAACTTCACCGACCGTTCCATGTTTCCCACGCGCAGCATTGTGTGCAGCATTCTCATGGTCATCGCTCCTCTATATAAGCCCTAACAATACGAGACAATACGCCCCGAAGGAAGTCCCCTTGGGGGACGCCCCGAAGGTCTCGATCCCGCTTCCTCGGTCCCGCTCGACGGGAGACGGGAAAGTCCCCTTGGGGGAGATCCCCCCGTGCTCTCCCAAGTCCGGCCGCGACAAAATGACTCTTGTTACGGGTTCTAAAGTATCGGCAGCCGGTGAGTGCAGTCGCGCAGTTCCCTGCGCGCTCCGGCGTAGCCCGGATAGAGGCCGCCCACCACGGCCCAGAATCGGGCCGAATGGTTCATTTCGCGCAGGTGCGCCAGCTCGTGCGCGACTACGTAATCCACCAGGTGCAGGGGCAGATGGATCAGGCGCCAGTTGAGGCGCACATGCCCGTCCTCGCGGCACAGGCCCCATTGCGTGCGCGCGCTGGAAAGCGACAGCGAGGGCACCGGCACGCCCAGGCGGCCGGCATACAGCGCGAGGCGCTCGCCGAGCAGCGCGCGCGCATGCTCCTTGATCCAGGCGATGGCGCGTTTTCGCAATGCCGCCGGCTCGCCGCGCGGAACAAGTCCGATGCCGAGGCGCCCGTGTTCCAGGAGTATGCCGCGGCGCCCGGGAAGGTATTGCAGAATTACCGGCGCCCCCAGCAGCGCGATGGACGAACCTTCGCTCCAGTTCACCACCGGCGGCTTGGGCGCGGCGCGCCACTCCGACAGCTTTCTGGATACCCAGCGCGCCTTTTCGCGGATGAACGCTTCGACTTCGGTGATCGGGACATGGCCCGGCGCGGCAATGCGCAGTCCGTCGTCATCGATCACCATGCCGATCGAGCGGCGGCGGGCGCGGCGGAAGCGGTAGCGGACGATTTCGCCGCCGAGCTGGATGTAGCGCAGCGTGCCCGCAGGCGGCGCCACGGGCGCGATCGCCAGCGGCAGTTCAAGCTGCATGGTCGCGCCCTTCGCGCACCAGGATTTCCACCTGGCCTTCGACCCAGTTCTCCACCTCGCGCATGAGCTGCTCGGGCGCGCGGCCGGCGCTGGCTATGGGCCTGCCGATCACCACCGTGACCTTGCCCGGGCGCTTGAGAAAGGAGTTGCGCGGCCACAGCAATCCGGCGTTGTGCGCCACCGGCAGCACGCTCGCCCCGGTTTGCGCTGCGATATGCGCGCCGCCGAGCTTGTACCTGACGCGTTTGCCGACGGCGATGCGCGTGCCCTCGGGATAGACCATGATGCAAAAACCCTGAGCCAGGCGTTGTTTGCCGATTTCGACCGTGCGGCGCAGGGCGTTCTTGTGGTCGGCGCGATTGATGAATATCGGGCTGAACAGCGCCAGCCCCCAGCCGAGGAAAGGCAGCCACATCAGCTCGCGCTTCATCACGTAGACGTGGGGCGGGAAGATCTCGGAGTAAGCCAGGGTTTCCCAGGCGGAGGAATGCTTGGACAGGATCACCACCGGTTGGGCCGGAATGTTCTCGCGTCCGCGCACCTCGTAGCGTATGCCGAGGACGTGGATTGCGAGCCAGGCGGCCAGGCGCGGCCAGCCGGCGATGATTTTCCAGCGCGGTATGCGCGGCATCCAGGCCACGCACATCACCAGCACCCAATACGGAATGACGATGACGACCAGCAAAACATAATAGACCAGGGCACGCAGGTATTTCATCAGACGGCCTCGCCGCTCGGCGCCACGGAGCGGTGCAACGGGCGCTGCGTCGGGCTCATGCGGCGAGCGCCAGGGCGGCGGCGGCCAGATCCTGGTACACCGCGGTGCCCTCGGGCAGGCCGCCCGCCTTGAGTGTCTTTTCGCCCTTGCCCGTCAGCACCAGCATCGGTCGCGCTCCGGCGGCGCTTGCCGCCTGCAGGTCGCGCAGCGAATCGCCGATCACCGGCACAGTGGCGAGCGCGATGCCGTAGCGCTCGGCGATCTCCAGCAGCATGCCCGGCTGCGGCTTGCGGCAGGCGCAGCGCGCGTCCTGTGCATGCGCGCAGAAGAACACCGCGTCGATGCGCCCGCCGAGCTGGTTCACCGCCTTGTGCATTTTGTTGTGCATGGCGTTGAGCTTGGCCATGTCGAACAGGCCGCGCGCGAGGCCGGACTGGTTGGTGGCGACCACCACGCGAAAGCCCGCCTGGGTGAGGCGCGCGATCGCCTCGAGGCTGCCCGGTATCGGCGTCCATTCCTCCGGACTCTTGATGTATTGGTCGCTGTCGGCGTTGATCACGCCGTCGCGGTCGAGCACGACGAGCTTCATGAAGCGAGTCGTCCTGTTGCGAGCTTCATGCGGCGAGCCTGGAGATGTCGGCTACCATGTTCATCAGGCCATGCAGATCGCGCAGCAGCGCGATACGATTGTTGCGCAGCTTCGGATCCTCGGCCATGACCATGACGTCGTTGAAAAAAACATCGACGGGCTCGCGCACCTGCGCCAGCAGCTTCAGCGCGCCGGCATAGTCCCCGCCGGTGAAGCGCTCGCGCGCTGCGGGACTGACTCTTTCCATGACCGCCGCCAGGGCTTTCTCCGCAGGCTCCGCCAGCAGCGAGAAATCGGCCGGAGACGCGCTTGCGTCGGCCTTCTTCAGGATGTTGCCGATACGCTTGTTGGCCGCGGCAAGGGCGTCGGCCTGGGGCAGTGCGCCGAATTCGATCACGGCGCGCACGCGCCGCACCACCTCGTGCAGGGGCGGTTGCAGGGCGATCACCGCCTCGACGGCGTTGCGCTCGTAGGTCTGAATCAGCTGGTTGCGGTAGCGCTCGTAGGCGAACTCCAGGATTTCCGCAGAAACCTGTGTTCCGATGGTGCCGGGCTTGAACAGGCTCGCCGCTTGTTGCAGCAGATCGTACAGCCGCAGCGTGAACGCGTGGTTCTGCGCCTGGGAGGCCGCCCCCAGCAATTCAAACGCGCTGATCAGGCCGAGGGCGGCACGGCGCAGGCCGAACGGATCCTTGTCGCCGCTGGGCTTGAGCCCGATGCCCCAGATGCCGGCCAGGGTCTCTACGCGCTCGGCGATGAACAGGCTCATGCTGACCAGGTTGGCGGGCGCCTCGTTCTCGTCGACGCGGATTCGGTATTGATCGCCGATCGCCGCCGCCACCTGCGCATTCTCGCCGTCGGCGAGCGCGTAGTAGCGTCCCATGACGCCCTGCAGCTCGGGGAATTCGCCCACCATGCTGGTGACGAGGTCGGCCTTGGCCAGCCAGGCGGCGCGCTCCGCCAGCACCGGATCGGCGCCGATCTCGCGCGCTATTTTTCCGGCGAGCAGCTGCACGCGCTCCACGCGTTCGAGCTGGCTGCCGAGCTTGTTGTGATAGACGATGGCCGCCAGCCGCGGCACGCGCGCTTCCAGCCGGGTCTTCTTGTCGGTGTCGAAGAAAAAGCGCGCGTCGGCGAGGCGCGGGCGCACCACGCGGTTGTTGCCCTCGATGATATTCTTCGGCTTGGCCAAACGCATGTTGCTGACGATGAGGAAGCGGTTGCTCAGCTTGCCGGCCGCATCGAACAGCGGAAAGTATTTCTGGTTGGTGCGCATGGTAAGCACCAGGCATTCCTGCGGCACGGCGAGGTATTCCGACTCGAACTCGCCGGCGTAGACGGTCGGGAACTCGACCAGCGCGCTGACTTCATCGAGCAGGGGCGCGACATTCTCCTCCGGGCCGAGCGAGGCGCCCAATGCGGCGGCCCGCGCGCGCAGCTGGCGCTCGGTCTCGGCGCGGCGCGCATCGAACGAAGCGATCACCTGGCCATGCGCCGCCAGCGCTTCCTCGTAGGCGTCGGCTGCGTCGAGCTCGATGTTCCTCACGCCCTGGAAGCGATGGCCGTGCGTGGTGCGCCCCGCGTCGAGGCCGAGGATCGACACCGGCACGACCTCCCGGCCGTGCAGGGCGACCAGCCCGTGAACGGGACGCACGAACTGCACCGTCGTTTCACCGTCGGCGAGCTGATAGCTCATCATCTTCGGTATCGGCAGCCGCGTGATCGCCTGTTCGAGCGCGAGCTGCAGCGCCGACGCGAGCGGCATGCCCGGCACGAGCTGATTCAGGAATACGTATTCCGCCTCACCCTCGGCGCGCCGCTCGATCAGCCCGCTTGCGTCGATGCCTGCAGGATAGCCTTCCTTTTCCAGGCGCTTGAGCAGCGCCGGCGCCGGCTTCCCGGCCGCATCGAACGCGACTTTCGCGGGCATCAGTTTCCTGCTCTGCTCGCGGTCGAGCGATTTCGCCAGCACCGCCGACAGGTGGACCGCAAGGCGGCGCGGCGTGCAATAGGCCTTGCGCAGGCAGTCCTGTCCGAGCAGGCCGCGCTCGGCCAGGCCCGCCGCGATCTCGCGGGCGAAGGCCTCGCCCAGGGCGCGCAGCGCACCCGGAGGCAATTCTTCGGTGAACAGCTCCAGCAGAAGGCTCGTGCTCATCCGGCAGCAGCCTTGTGCGCGCACATCGGGAAACCGAGCCGCTCGCGCGACTCGTAATAAGCCTGGGCCACCGCCTTGGCCAGATTGCGGATGCGGCCGATGTAGGCGGCACGCTCGGTAACCGAAATCGCACCGCGCGCATCGAGCAGGTTGAAGGTATGCGCAGCCTTCAGCACTTTTTCATAGGCGGGCAGGGCAAGCTGCGCCTCGATCAGGCGCTTCGCGTCGGCCTCGTGGTCGCCGAAATGCCGGAACAGCATAGTCGCATCCGACTGCTCGAAATTGTAGGCCGACTGCTCGACCTCGTTCTGGTGATAGACGTCGCGGTAAGTCACGCCCGGCGTCCACACCAGGTCGAACACGCTCTTCACGTCCTGCAGGTACATCGCGAGACGCTCGATGCCGTAGGTGATCTCGCCCGTGATCGGTTTGCAGTTGATGCCCCCGACCTGCTGGAAGTAGGTGAACTGCGTGACTTCCATGCCGTCCAGCCATACTTCCCAGCCCAGGCCCCAGGCGCCCAGCGTCGGATTTTCCCAGTCGTCCTCGACGAAGCGGATGTCGTGCTCCTGCGGGTCTATGCCTAGCGCTTCGAGCGAGCCGATGTACAGCTCGAGAATGTCCGGCGGCGAGGGCTTGAGCACGACCTGGTACTGATAGTAATGCTGCAGGCGGTTGGGATTGTCGCCGTAGCGCCCGTCCTTGGGGCGGCGCGAGGGCTGCACATAGGCGGCGCGCCACGGTTCGGGGCCGAGCGCGCGCAGGAAGGTGGCGGTGTGCGAAGTGCCGGCGCCGACTTCCATGTCGTAGGGCTGCAACAGCGCGCAGCCGTGCCGGTCCCAATAGGACTGCAGCCTGAGGATGAGTTCCTGGAACGTCGGCACGATTCGAGTCTGTCTCAAGATGAGGGGACAGCTCCCCTCATGCTCCCCAAAATTGGCCCGGTGCAATTTCATTTTGCAGCGGGTTTTCCCGCGACGCGCGGAAAGCCGGAATTTTACAGGCTTTCAGCAAGCGCTGAAGCGGTAAACCGGGAAGCGGGGCACGGGGCGCCGCGCCCAGGAAGTGCTATAAATAGCGCATGAGATTCAGTCATCTGATCCAGATCAACGATCCGCTCAATCCGCTGATCGACCCGCTGTCGCGGGAGCAGCTCTGGCGCGGGCTGGTGCTGCGCGCCGAGAACCCCTTGCTGTTCGTGCTCGGGCTGGACAGTTTCGAGGTGGTCGAGCGCTGGGAGAACGAGCTGCGGCGCGTGCTGCGCTTCGGCAGCCTGCGCTTGCGCGACCGCGTCAGCTTCAGCCCGATGCGGCAGGTGTGCTACGCAATCGAGGCAGCGGGGGAATCGCCCGCCGCCACGCTGGCGATGACCATTGAGGAACCCATGGCAGGCCAGCTGTTCGTGCGCTTCGATTACGAGACGCTGAGCGCAGGCACAACCGAGTCGCCGGATGAGCTCTACAGCAGCTTTGCCAAACAGGCCTACGTCGAAGCCGACATCGACACCATCAGCACCATCCGCCGGCTGGCGCAGACCGACACGCTCGGCTGAATGCGCCGTTTTCGGCCGGCGCGACGGAGCGCTCAGGCGCTGAACTTCACCACGCGATTGCGCCCCTGGTCCTTGGCCATGTACATGGCGCGGTCGGCGCGGCCCTGGATGGTGTCGATGCTGCGGCCGTCGTCGGGGTAGGTTGCCAGGCCGATGCTGACGCTGGTGTCGATGCGCGCGCCCTCGAATTCCAGCGGCGTGTCAGCCACCGCCTTGATGATGCGCTGCGCCACTTCGAGCGCCATGCCCGAAGGCGCCTCGGGCAGCAGCGCCACGAACTCGTCGCCGCCGTAGCGCGCCAGCACGTCGGTGTGGCGCAGTTCGGTCTCGATGCATTTCGCCACCAGTTTCAGCAGCTGGTTGCCGGCCTCGTGCCCGTTCAGGTCGTTGACGGACTTGAGCTTGTCCACGTCGATCATCAGCACGCTGGTGGCGCGGTTGTAGCGCACCGCCTGATTGAACAGGCGGTCGGCGATGATGGCGAAGCCGCGCATGTTATAGATGCCGGTGAGGTCATCGGTCTCGGACAGCAGCCGCGCGCGGTTCAGGCCGAAGCGAATGTCGGCGGAAAACATGGTGGTGATGTACGCAACCAGGAGCATCGGCGCGAGCTGCGCGATCATTCCGCCGATATAGGCGAGCGTCAGCACTTCGCCCGAGGGGGAGTTGCCGCCGAGCAGCACGAAGCAGGCGCTGATCAGCGCCATCTCGAACATGGTGGTGAGCTTGCCCAGCGCGAGCGCACTGGTGATGATGACCAGCAGGTAGGCGTTGACCAGCGGGCTCGCGAGTTTGCCGGTGTACCACAGCACCCAGGTGATGAACAGCACCATCACGAAGGTCTCGATGGCGATTTTCCAGCGCGACTCGGACTTGTAGAAGTTGGTGTAGCGGAAACCGAGCACGAACGCCGCATAGAAGAACAGCCCGGCGGAAATCGCCGCCTGGTCCGCCGCCAGCGGCCCTTCGAACACCTGGTAGAGCAGCACCAGGATCAGCAGCAGCCACTCGATCTCGCCGACTGTGCGCGTGATCCCGCGCAGCTCTTCCTGTTCGATGCTCAGTACTTCAACGGGCTTTGTCTGCACTCTTCCCCCTGAGGCCAGCCGACCGTATGCTGGCTTGGTGCTGCGACGAACCGATTATAGCGCGCCAGAGTGCCGCTACCAGCAGCGCTGGCGGCGCTTCAAGCCGGGGACTTCAGCTCGCGCCAGAAGTCGAGTTTCTCCTGCACCACGCGGTCGGAGTAGATGAAAATCACCGCGTCGCTCGAAGCGCGGTGCTGATGCGCGGCCCAGCTCGGCGCGACGAAAATGTCATGCGGGCCCCAGTCGAAGGACTCGCCGCCGATCCGGCTCGAGCCGGTGCCTTCGACCACGGTGAAAATTGCGCTGTCGGTGGAGCGGTAGGCCGTGGTCTCGAACCCTTTGGGAATAAGCTGCATCCAGGTGGACATGGTCGGCATGGCCCAGCCGCCGTTGACCGGGTTGATGTACTTCATTTTGTGCGCATGCCAGGGGTCGGCGGCGCGAAAACGCGCCAATTGATCGAGCGTCTCGCGCGTGCGGCGGTAGGGATAGTTGAATATCGGCGAGGTCTGCGAGGCGTAGCTCGCGTCGACCGGCAGCAGGTTGTGTCCGGCTTCGGCGGCAGCGGCGCCCTCGGGGCGGTCGAGCGGATGCACCCTGCCCGGATAGCCTTCGCGAAAGCTCGCGCACATCAGGTTGACGATATGCATGTCCAGGCCGTCGAGCCAGACCATGGGCGCATCGCCTTCGTTGCCATGGTCGTGCCAGGTCATGGACGGGGTGATGACGAAATCGCCGGGTTCCATCATGGTGCGCTCGCCCGCGACCGCGGTGTAGGCGTTGCGCCCTTCGATGATGAAGCGCAGCGCCGATGCCACGTGCTTGTGTGCCGGCGCGATTTCGCCCGGCAGGATGATCTGCAGGCCGGCGAACAGGCTTTGCGTGATGCGCGACTCGCCCGGCAATCCGGGATTTTCCAGCACCATGACGCGGCGTTCCGCTTCCTCCGCGCTGATCAGCTTGCATGCCTCCATCAGATAGGGCCGGACCTCGGCGTAGCGCCAGATCGCCGGCACGCAGCGCGGTGCCGGCCGGTCGGTGACGAGGCCGTGCAGCACGCGCCACAGCGGCGCGAGCCGCAACGCGCGGGCGCGCTCGTAGAAGTCCATGCGGCCGGGCTCGGCGGCGAGATTGACGCTCGGAACGATGCCGGCGAGGCTGCCTGCCTCGCGGTGGACGCTGCTGTCTGATTTCAACCCTGCCTCCCGCGGTTCATTTATGCGCTTCGGCATATTCGCCGCCATTTTCGCCCATGATAGCGCAGCCGCGCAGTTACGGCGATGCAACGCCGCCTGCCGCAGTATTGGGCTATGATGCACAACGCCTGCGCGTTGTGAAAGCCCATGGAAACTTATCTGATCTGGCTCGTAGCCGGATTCGCCTTAGTCATCGCCGAACTCGTCACCGGCACGTTTTTCCTGCTGGTCCTGGGCATAGCCGCGTTCGCCGGCTCGGCCATGGCCTGGTTCGGCCAGGGATTCTGGCTGGAGGCCTTGTGTGCGGCAGCAGTCGCTGTCGCCGGCGTATTCTGGGTGCAGCGGCAGCGCAAGACGATGCAGAAGCCCGATATGGCGTCGCTGGACCTGGGTCAGGCGGTCACGCTCGAAGCCTGGGTGGACCGCGCGCAGGGAGCGGCGCGGGTCAAATATCGCAATACGCAGTGGGACGCCGAAGTCGAGGGCGAGCGCGAGTTCGACCGCGGCGAGGTGCTGTTCATCCGTGCGGTGGAGGGCAATACGCTCAAGGTCTCGAAGGACAGGCCCTGAGGCATGGAGATGCGGGAAAAGGCGCGTCCGTTCCGCAGCATGCCCTCGGCAAACGACTTTCTAGGGAGAATACCCATGTTTCCGAAGTTTATTGCCGTCCTGATCGCCACCATCGCGATCTCGCAGTTCCAGCAGACGCGCGGTTTCACCATTCCGTTTTTCATACTTGCAGTGGCGATCGTATTCGTGGTCGAGGGCGTGCGCGTGGTGCCGCAGCAGAGCGCCTGGGTGGTGGAGCGCCTGGGCAAGTTCCACGCCATCCTGCAGCCCGGGCTGAACGTGATCGTGCCTTTTGTCGACCGCGTCGCCTACACCCACTCGTTGAAGGAGGTGCCGCTCGACGTGCCCGAGCAGATATGCATCAGCCGCGACAATACGCAGCTGTCCGTGGACGGCGTCATCTATTTCCAGGTCACCGACCCGCGCCTTGCCTCCTACGGTTCCTCGAACTACATCGCGGCGATCACGCAGCTCGCGCAGACCGCGTTGCGCAGCGAAATCGGCAAGATGGAGCTGGACAAGACCTTCGAAAGCCGCGACGAAATGAACCGTCAGGTTGTTTCCGTGCTGGACGAAGCCGGCCGCTCCTGGGGGGTGAAGGTGCTGCGCTATGAGATCAAGAACATCACCCCGCCGGAAACCATATTGCGCGCAATGCAGGCGCAGATCACCGCCGAGCGCGAAAAGCGCGCGCTGATCGCGAAGTCCGAAGGCCAGAAGCAGCAGGAGATCAATATCGCCGAGGGCGAAAAGCAGGCGGCCATCCTCAAGTCCGAGGGCGCCAAGGCTGCGGTGATCAACAAGGCCCAGGGCGACGCCACGTCGATCCGCCTGATCGCCGAGGCAACCGCGGCCGCGGTGACCGCGGTGGCGGAGTCGCTGGCCAAGGAAGGCGGGCAGCAGGCGGCCAACCTGAAAGTCGCCGAGCAGTATGTCAATGCTTTCGCCTATCTGGCCAAGACCAACAATACGCTGATCGTTCCGGCCAACCTGGGCGATATGGCCACGCTGGTCACCTCGGCCATGACCATGCTCGACCGGACCAGGGCGGCCCAGGCCAAGCCGGCCTGAGCGCGCCGCGCCGGCGCGTCAGGGTCTGTTGGTCTATAAGGGGATCATTCCCCTCATGCTCCCCTATGTCGGCCGTAACAAAATGACTTTTGTTACGGGCTCCTAGATGGCCGTCGCGCGTCCCGCCCTGCGCTCGGCGCGCGCGGCGAGCTGGGCGAACAGCGTGCCCACGGCGGCGGCGGCGAGCAGCACCCACAGCGCCGCCGACCAGCTGTTTTCGCCCGAGACCACTGCAGCGACCAGCGGCGGGCCGAAAAAAGGGCCGAGCTGGGCGAGTTGCACGATCACGCCCTGGACGCTGCTGACCTGGCGGGCATCGCGCGCGTAGACCTGCGAACCGGACAGCACTGCCGCCGGAATCGTGCCGCCGGCAAACATGAAAAGCATGCACAGCAAGGCGCGCAGCGCATCGGGCAGCGCCGGGGAGAAAATGCCGCATGCGCACACTGCCATGACGAGGAAGCTGAGGCTGACTACCGCGCCGCGCGGCGCCGCGCGGTGCATCAGCCAACTGCCGAGCAGGTTGCCGCCCACATTGACCGCGACGAAGGCGGCGGTGAACAGTGCGGCCGCCGTGACCGAAGCGCCGCGCTCCTGCACCAGGAAGGTGGGCAGCCACACCATTACCGCGTAGAACATCAGGGCATAGCAGCCGAAACTCAGACCCAGCCACCAGGGTCCGGGTTGGCGCAGTGCCTGACCCAGCGCGGACAGCGTGCGCACCGAACCGCGCTGCGCCGGCGCGTATGCGGCGCGCGCGCGCCATAGCGCCGCGCCGCAGGCCAGCGTAATCAGCACGATGACGAGCCACAGGCCGCGCCAGCCCACGGAACCGAGCAGGACCGGGCTCGCCAGCATGGTCAGGCTGGCTCCGACCGGCAGGTAGGTGCTCCACCGGCCCAGCGTGAGGTTCCACTCGCGCGGCGCGC
>JAAOZY010000410.1 GCA_012274205.1 Betaproteobacteria bacterium | reverse complement strand
CGCCTTGAGCATGGCGTATTCGCCGCTCACCTGGTAGACGAAGGTCGGTGCCTTGAACTCGTCCTTTACCCGGCGCAGGATGTCCAGGTAGGGCGTTCCCGGTTTCACCATCACCATGTCGGCGCCTTCCTGCAGATCCAGACCGACTTCCCATAGCGCTTCGTCGCTGTTGGCGGGGTCCATCTGGTAAGTGAATTTGTTTCCCTTGCCCAGGTTGGCGGCGGAGCCGACCGCGTCGCGGAACGGGCCGTAGTAACCCGATGCGTACTTGGCCGAATAAGCCATGATGCGCGTATGGATGAATTGTTTCTTGTCCAGGGCTGCGCGTATGCGACCGATGCGCCCGTCCATCATGTCCGAAGGGGCGACGATATCCACACCGGCTGCCGCCTGTGTGAGCGCCTGCATTTCGAGTATGGCGAGCGTGGTGTCGTTCAGGATGTAGCCGTTTGCATCGATGACGCCGTCCTGGCCGTGGCTGGTATACGGGTCCAGAGCCACGTCGCACATGACGCCCAGCTCCGGAAATTCTTTCTTCAGCCGGGCGACCACGCGCGGGATCAGGCCTTTTGGGTTGGTCGCCTCCTTTCCGTCCAGTGTCTTGAGTTTGGCCTCGATCACCGGGAACAACGCTAGCACCGGCACTTTCAGCTTCAGACAACGCTCGGCTACCGGCAGCAGCTTGTCCAGAGTCATGCGCTCCACGCCGGGCATGGACGGCACTGCCTGCGTTTTGCGCGCACCGTCCATCACGAATACCGGATAGATAAGGTCGTTGCTGGTGAGCACATGTTCCCGCATCAGCCGCCGCGTGTAGTCATCGCGCCGCATGCGCCGCATGCGCACTGTGGGAAAGTTGCCGTAGATGTTCATGATCGTCCTAACCTTCTTTGATTATCAATGCGTTAGAAATGTATTACCCCGGCTGCAGAATTTCGGAAACTTTTTACGGAGATCCAAATCTTATCAGTAGGTGGCTAACGCCATCTCCCGCTTCTCCTCCCTGAGCGGGTGCCTTAACCCTGTTTAAGGCGTTCTAGCCCCCGGTTTTAATCCCCTTTGGCCGGGGGCTATTTTTTTGTATTCGCGTTCGATGCCCAGCCAGGAGCCGATAATTTCCTCGGCTTCTTCCATGCCCTGCTTCTTCATGCTGGAAAAAAGTTGAGCAGTGTAATTGGGTGCATATTCGCGCAGCCGCGCCTGCACCGCACGCAAGGTCTTCTGCCCCTCCTGCCGTGTCAGCTTGTCCGCCTTCGACAGCAGCACATGCACCGGCTTGCCCGTCGCCGCAAACCATCCGAGCATCTGCTCGTCCAGCGGCGTGAGCGGATGGCGCGCATCCATGATCAGCACCATGCCGAACAGCGAAGCGCGCGACTGCAGGTAGGTCGAAAGCACCTGCTCCCAGTGCGCGCGCAGTTCACGTTGGACCTTGGCGTAGCCGTAGCCCGGCAAGTCCACGAGGAAAACGCCGCCCGGAAGGCTGAAGAAATTTATCTGCTGCGTGCGCCCGGGAGTCTTGCTGACGAAAGCCAGGCGGTTGTGGTCCACCAGCGTGTTGATGGCGCTGGATTTGCCGGCATTGGATCTGCCGGCGAACGCGATCTCCGGCCCCAGCGGCGCGGGCAGGTCGGCAAGATGGTGCGCGGTGATGTAAAACGTGGCGCCGCGGAAAAGCGACATGGCGGGTCAGGCCCAAGTTCGGCAAACTCGGATAGAATATCACCCTTTCAAATATTCCCTGCTTCCAGGAGTTCGCGCATGAAATTCATACTCGCGCTCGCCGCGATGATCGCAGCGGCGACTGCGTTTGCCGCGGAGCCGCTGTTCAAGGGAGATGCGGCCAAAGGGCAAGGCATCGTCAACCAGGTATGTGCGGCCTGCCACGCCGCCGACGGCAACAGCCAGATCGCCGCCAACCCCAAACTGGCCGGCCAGATTCCGGAGTACCTGTACAAACAGCTCACCGATTTCAAGGCCGCCGCGGGCAAGAAGGCGGAGCGCGAAAATGCGGTGATGGCGGGCATGGTGGCGAACCTGTCGCCGGACGATATGCGCAATCTCGCCGCTTATTTTGCCGGCCAGGCGGCCAAACCGGGAGCGGCAAAGAGCAAGGATCTGGTTGCGCTCGGACAAAGGCTCTACCGTGGCGGCATCGCCAGCGAAGGCATTGCTGCCTGCGCATCCTGTCATGGTCCCGATGGTGCCGGGATGCCGGCGCAGTATCCGCGGCTTTCAGGCCAGCAAGCGGAATACGTCAGCGCGCAGTTGAAGGCATTCCGCTCCGGTGCGCGGGCGAACGACGTCAGCGCGACCATGCGCGGCGTCGCCGGCAGGCTTTCCGACCGCGAGATCGACGCGGTCGCGGACTACATCGCCGGCCTGCGCTGAGCGCAGGGCTTCGCCCGGTAGTTGGGGGCTGCGAGCCCCCTTTTTATTTGTGCATGCCGCGCGGGAATAAATACAGCCGCCAGGCTGTTAGATCATGCGTGACAACCCCAAATCAACAGGAGAACGGCATGAACAGGACAGTGATTGCAGTGGCGCTTGCGGCAATGCTGGGCGCTTGCGCCAGCATGTACGGAACACCGATGGAGGCGAAGGTCGACAACGGAACATTGGTCAATGCGGCAGGAATGACCCTGTATACGTTTGACAAGGATGCGGCCGGCGACGGCAAGAGCGCGTGCAACGGTCCGTGCGCGGCGAACTGGCCGCCGCTGCATGCCGGTGCGAATGATCAAGTCTCGGGCAACTGGTCGGCGATCACGCGCGACGACGGCAGCAAGCAACTGGCCTACAAGGGCAAGCCGCTCTACCTTTGGGTCAAGGACCACAAACCCGGCGACCGGACCGGCGACGGCGTCCTCAAAGTGTGGCACGTCGCCACGCCCTGACCGCGGCGTTGCTATGATGTGCTGATGGACAGCGCCGAAATTGCTGCGCACATTCCCCGCCTGCGGCGCTACGCGCGCGCGCTGGCGGGGGACAGCCACCGCGCCGACGACCTGGTGCAGGACACGCTCGAGCGCGCGCTGGCCAAGTTCCATCTGTGGCGGCGCGGCAGCGACATGCGCGCGTGGATGTTTGCGATCATGCACAACGTGTTCGTAAATCAGCTCAAGCAGCGCCGCGAAATCGCGCTGGACGAGGCGGCCGAAGCAGGGCTCGAGAGCGCGCCGCGCGCGGACCCGCTCGAGCTGCGCGATCTGGATGCGGCGCTGAGGCAGCTGCCGGCGGAGCAGCGCGAGGTGCTGCTGCTGGTGGGCTTGGAGCAGCTGAGCTATGCCGAGGCGAGCCAGGCGCTGGGCGTCCCGGTCGGAACGGTGATGTCGCGATTGTCGCGCGGACGCGAACGACTGCGCGCGCTGATGTCCGGAGCGGTTTCCGCAAACAATCTGAAGCTGGTCAAATGAGCACTATCACCGAATCCATCCTGCACGCCTTTGCCGACGGACAGCTTGGCGACGCGGACCGGGTGCGCGTCGAAGCCCATCTCGCGCACGACGCCGAGGCGGCCGAGCGCGTGCGCGCCTGGCGCGAACAGAACGAAGCGCTGCGCGCCCTGTACAACCCGGTGTTGAACGAACCGGTGCCGCAGCGCCTGCTCGGCGCGCGCGCACCGCGCGCGCGCTGGCCGCAACTCGCGCTCGCCGCCGGGGCGCTGGGCTTGAGCTTCGGCCTTGGCTGGATGGTGCGCGCCCACCAGCCGGACCGCGCCATGGAGATCGCGGCGCTGCCGCGCAGCGCCGCCATTGCGTATGCAGTGTATGCGCCGGAGGTGCGGCATCCGGTGGAAGTGGCGGCCGACCAGCAGGATCACCTGGTGAAATGGCTGTCCAAGCGCCTGGGGCGCGATTTGAAAGTTCCGGTCCTGACGCAGCAAGGTTTCGAGCTGGTGGGAGGGCGCCTGCTGCCCGGAGGCAAGGGGCCGGTGGCGCAGTTCATGTACCAGGATACCAAGGGCCAGCGCATCACCCTGTATGTTTCGCGCCGCGACGAGCCGCGCGACACCGCGTTCCGCTTCAGCCAGGAGGACAAGATCGCGGTGTTCTACTGGATCGACGGCACCCTCGGCTACGCGCTGTCGGCCGAAATGGACCGCGCGCGCCTGCTCACTGTCGCCAGCGCAGTTTACCGACAGCTCAATCCCTAGAGCTGATTTCAATTCGAGGGGGGGACGCCCCGAAGGTCGCGATCCCGCTCCCTCGGTCCCGCCCGACGGGAGACGGGAAAGTCCCCTTGGAGGATCTGCCCTCGGGCTCCCCTGAATCGGGGCCGTTTCAGTAATTCTGAAATGGCTCCTTAGCTTGTGCCGCCCTGGTCGGCGGCACGCAGTTCGGCTGCGTCCGGCGCGCCGCGGCGGCGCGCCAGCCAGTCCTGCAGGTGCTCGAAATAAATGTAGATCACCGGCGTGATGTACAGCGTCAGCACCTGCGACACCGCCAGCCCGCCGACCACGGCGAGACCCAGGGGCTTGCGCGCGTCGCCGCCGGCACCGATCGCCAGCGCGATCGGCAGGCTGCCCATGAGCGCAGCCATGGTGGTCATCATGATCGGGCGGAAGCGCACGATGCAGGCCTGGTAAATCGCCTCCGCGGCGTTCTTGCCTTCCTTGCGCTGCGCCTCGATGGCGAAGTCGATCATCATGATGGCGTTCTTCTTGACGATGCCGACCAGCATGATCATGCCGACGAATGCATACATGTTCAGCTCGATGCCGAATGCGAGCAGCGTCAGGAGCGCGCCCAAGGCTGCCGTGGGCAGCCCCGAGAGGATGGTAAGCGGATGGATGAAACTCTCGTACAGTATCCCCAGCACGAGGTAGATAACCAGCACAGCCAACAGCAACAGCAGGCCCATGCCTTTGAGCGAGGCCTGGAACGCCTGCGCCGTGCCCTGGAACGAGGTATTGAGCGTGGCCGGGACCCACAGGTCGCGCATCGCGCCGTTGATCTCGGTGATCGCCTGCGACTGCGATACACCGGCGCGCAGATCGTAGGACATGGTCACCGAGGGCAGCTGGCCGAGGTGGCTGATCGCGAGCGGTCCGACGCCGTAGGTGAGCTTTGCCAGAGAACTGAGCGGCACCAGCGCTCCCGTCGATGAGCGCACAT
>JAAOZY010000409.1 GCA_012274205.1 Betaproteobacteria bacterium | reverse complement strand
CACCGAAGGGGATTTCCCCTCATTTTGAAATAAGCCCCAGGCGCGGCGCGGGCCCGCCAAAGCAAGCGGGCCGTCTCGCTTGGTCCGAGACGGCCCGTAAGCGGCGGTGGCGGCGCGGCCTTACTTCTTTCGGTGCTTGTGCAGATTTGCCGCGATGCGCATGCGCAGCGCATTGAGGCGGATGAAGCCTTCCGCGTCCCCCTGGTCGAAAGCGCCGCGATCTTCCTCGAAGGTGGCGATGGCGGTATCGAACAGCGAATCGGTCTTCGAATCGCGGCCGGCGACAATCACGTTGCCCTTGTACAGCTTGACCCGCACCCATCCGTTCACGTTTGCCTGCGAGGCGTCGATCATGGTCTGCAGCATGCGCCGCTCCGGGCTCCACCAGTAGCCGTTGTAGATCATCGCGGCATAGCGCGGCATCAGCTCGTCCTTCAGGTGCGCGACTTCACGGTCCAGGCACACCGATTCGATCGCACGGTGCGCGCGCAGCATGATGGTGCCGCCGGGCGTCTCGTAGCAGCCGCGCGATTTCATGCCGACATAGCGATTTTCGACCAGGTCCAGGCGGCCGATGCCGTGCTTGCCGCCGAGCTTGTTGAGCGTGTCGAGCACGTTTGCCGGGCTCAGCTTTTTGCCATTGATGGCGACGATGTCGCCGCGCTTGTATTCCAGTTCGACGTACTCGGCACGGTCCGGCGCTTCCTCGGGTGACACGGTCCAGCGCCACATGTCCTTCTCCGGCTCTTTCGCCGGGTTCTCGAGGATGCGGCCTTCGAAGGAGATGTGCAGCAGGTTCGCATCCATGCTGTAGGGTGAGCCGCCCTTCTTCTTGCCTTCGACCGGAATGCCGTTCTTTTCGGCGTACTGGAGCAGCTTTTCGCGCGAGCCCAGATCCCACTCGCGCCAGGGCGCGATGACGCGGATATTCGGCTCGAGCGCGTAATAGCCCAGCTCGAAGCGCACCTGGTCGTTGCCCTTGCCGGTTGCGCCATGCGAAACGGCATCGGCGCCGGTCAGGCGCGCGATCTCGATCTGGCGCTTGGCGATCAGCGGGCGCGCGATCGAGGTGCCGAGCAGGTATTCGCCTTCGTAGATGGCGTTGGCGCGGAACATCGGAAACACGAAATCGCGCACGAACTCCTCGCGCAGGTCGTCGACGAAAATCTTCTTCACGCCGAGCTGCTTCGCCTTCTTGCGCGCCGGCTCGAGCTCCTCGCCCTGGCCGATGTCGGCGGTGAAGGTGATCACCTCGCAGCCGTACTGGTCCTGCAGCCACTTGAGGATTACCGAGGTGTCCAGGCCGCCGGAATAGGCGAGTACGACTTTTTTAACTCCACTGGTCTTTTTTGACATGTGTTTGCTCGAAAGAAAAGTAAGGAAATCTGGTGTCGGGCGCAGATTGCAGTGTGGACGCAGGCCTGCCTATTCGATCCTGCCCAGAAGCAGGAATTCCATCAGCGCTTTCTGCGTGTGCAGCCGGTTTTCAGCCTCGTCCCAGACCACGCTCTGCGGGCCGTCGATCACTTCGGCGGATACTTCCTCGCCGCGATGCGCCGGCAGGCAGTGCATGAACAGGGCATTCGCGCCGGCGAGCTTCATCATGTCAGCGTCGACCTGCCAGTCGCTGAAGTCGCGCAGTCGCTCCGCATTCTCGGCTTCGAAGCCCATGCTGGTCCACACGTCGGTGGTGACCAGGTCGGCGCCGCGCGCCGCATCCATCGGGTCGGCGAAATACTCGACATACTGCTTGCCATAATTGCCGGCGCGCTCCGCTTCCACCTCGTAGCCGGGCGGCGTCGAGACGTTCAGCTTGAAATCGAAAATGGCGGCAGCCTTCATCCAGCTGTTGCAGACGTTGTTGGAGTCGCCTATCCAGGCCACCGTCTTGCCGGTGATCGCTCCGCGGTGCTCGCTAAACGTGAATATGTCGCCCATGACCTGGCACGGGTGGTATTCGTTGGAAAGCCCGTTGATCACCGGCACGCGCGACACGCTGGCGAAGCGCACGAGGATGTCCTGCTCAAAAGTGCGGATCATGACGATGTCGACCATGCGCGACACGACCTGCGCCATGTCCTCGACTGGCTCGCCGCGCCCGAGCTGGGTATCGCGGGTGCTCAGAAAAATGGCCGAGCCGCCGAGTTGGTGCATGCCTGCCTCGAATGACAGGCGCGTGCGCGTCGACTGCTTCTCGAAAATCATCGCCAGCGTGCGATCGGCAAGCGGGTGGTAGGGCTTGTACTGCTTGAACTGTGCCTTGATCCAGCGCGTGCGCTCGAGCAGATATTCGTATTCCGCCCGCGAAAACTCGCCGAAATGCAGGTAATGCCGCGGTTTCATGATCCGCTCCCGGCTTCAGTTCGCTGCGGCCGCCTGGCCGAGGAAGTCCCGGATCAGGGGCGACAGGCGTTCGATGAGCTGCTGCGCCTCGTCCCGGTTCATGATGAGCGGAGGCAGCAGCCGCACCACTTTGTCCGCAGTCACGTTGATGAGCAGGCCCGCATCGAGCGCGCGCTGGGTCAGATCCGAGCAGGGCCGATCGAGCTCGATGCCGAGCATCAGTCCCATGCCGCGCACGGCGACCACCCCCTTGACGCCCGCCAGCGCCGCGCTGAAGCCAGCGTGCAGGAAATCGCCGATTTCGACTGCGTTTTCGAGCAGCTTTTCATGTTCGATGGTTTCGAGCGTGGCGAGCGCGGCGGCGCAGGCGAAGGGATTGCCGCCGAAGGTGGAGCCATGATTGCCCGGCTTGAACAGCTCGGCCGCGGCGCCCCTGGCCAGGCAGGCGCCGATGGGCACGCCGCCGGCGAGCCCCTTGGCCAGCGTGACCACGTCGGGATGAAAGCCCGCATGCTGGTAGAAGAACCATTTACCGGTGCGGCCGAGGCCGCACTGTATTTCGTCCAGCATCAGCAGCCACTGGTACTGGTCGCACAGCTCGCGCAGGCCGCGCAGGTAGTCCAGGTGCGCCACGTTGATCCCGCCTTCGCCCTGGATCGGCTCGACCAGCACGGCGACCACGTTGCGGTTGTTCTGCGCCACCTGGCGCACCGCCTCCAGGTCGTCGTAAGGCACGCGCACGAAGCCCGATACCAGCGGTTCGAACCCGGCATGCACCTTGCGGCTGCCCGTGGCCGAGAGCGTGGCCAGCGTGCGCCCGTGAAAGGACTTTTCCATGACCACGATCGCCGGATTCTCCACGCCCTTGCTCCTGGCGAACAGGCGCGCGAGCTTGATCGCGGCCTCGTTCGCCTCGCAGCCGGAATTGCAGAAGAATATCTTGTCCATGCCGCTGATCGCGGCCAGCTTGTCGGCGAGGTTTTCCTGCTCGGTGATCTGGTAGATGTTCGAGGTGTGGATCAGCCTGCCCGCCTGCGCCGCCAGCGTCTGCACCAATTTCGGGTGGGCATGGCCGAGCGTATTCACGGCGATGCCGCCGAGCGCGTCCAGATAGCGCTTGCCCTGCGCATCCCACAGCCATACGCCCTGTCCGTGCGTGAACGCGACCGGCAGCCTGGCATAGGTGTTCATTACGTGAGACATGAGCACGCCTTAGAGTTTATTTCAATATGAGGGGATACGCCCCGAAGGAAGTCCCCCTGGGGGACCTCCCCTCGTGCTCCCCTATATCAGCCGTAACAAAACGACTTTTGTTACGGGTTCTCAAAACAAAACGCACACGGCGGCATTTGCCGCCGTGTGCCGTGTAT
>JAAOZY010000408.1 GCA_012274205.1 Betaproteobacteria bacterium | reverse complement strand
GGTGCAAACCTGCCGATAGTAGATGCGCCCGCGCTTCCAGTCGCCGTCGGAGGCCTGCGCCGCGCTCAGCGCGCCGGCGCCCAGCATGAGCACCAGCAATTTCAGTCCGAGTGTGCTTTTCATCTTCAAGTCTCCTGTACGTCGAATGGAATAGTTCCGGACCGGCTCGCAGCGGCCGCAGCGCCCCATGGGAACGCCGCTTGATGCGCAGGTGTTTGCGCCTTCGGGACCGATATTCGCCAGCTTCACTTGGTTCAGGCGCGGCGGGTACCCATCAGTTGGGGGCAGTTGCACGCACGTATCCGACTATGCGATTGCTCACATCGGAAAAACGCATCGCTGCATGTTTCCAGCCATGAGCAAAGCTTACGCATGAGCAACGGTATCTCATTGAGAATTATCAAGGAGATGTGCGAATGTGGATTGCCTTTGCAGGCTGCGCGTAGGGGCAGTCGCGCAGGGGATCAAAAGCCGAAGCCGGCATGCGTGCGGACCGGCCGCCGGGGTCAGCGCGGGCTTGCCGGTCGCCGATCATCAGCGCTGAAAACAACCGGCGTCCGCTACGCCCGCTTCGCCGCTAAAAGGAAAGGGCGGGTTTCCCCGCCCTTTCCACTTGAGTGCGCGCTGCTGCTAGCGATATACCAGCACCGGTATGGTCGAGTGAGTCAGGACTTTCTGCGTCTCGCTGCCGAGCAGAAATCCTTCCAGTCCGCGCCGGCCGTGCGAAGCCATGACGATGAGGTCGCATTTTTCGCTGCGCGCCCTCTCGACGATCGCCTGGGATGCCGAGCGGCTGGTGGCGTATTCAGTGGTGCACGGAACCTTCGCAGCGGCTGCCGCGCGGGCGACCGCATCGAGCACGCGCTTGGCATATTCCTCATTGCGCTCGGCGAATATTTCCGGCTGCAGTTCGGCCACGCCGCTGGCTTCGGCGGCATATGCGCCCTGCAGCGGGTAGGGCTCGACCGCGTGGAACGCGGTAATGCGCGCGCCCGCCAGTTTGGCCAGCTTGATCGCCGCCTCGACGGCCTTGTCGGACAGCGTGGAGCCGTCCGTGGGAACCAGAATGTGCGTGTACATGATGTCTCCGAATCGGAAATGTTTGAATCGTCGCGACAGCGCGGCGGCGGCTACGCTGCGCCCCGGGCTATCTGGCCCTGCGCGCGTTCGTACTTTTCCTGGCAGGGCAGGCAGCGCCTGGCCGCCGGAGTAGCCTGCAGGCGCGCCGCGCCGATGTCGCCGCCACAGTCGCTGCAACTGCCGTAGCTGCCGTCTTCCATGCGTGCCAGCGCGGCCTCGATGTCCTGCAATTCCTGGCTTTCGCGCATTACCAGGGCGACGTCCATTTCCGCGGCAACGTCCGCGACGCCATCGTCGTCGGTTATCTTGGACTGGTTGGCGAAGCCCATGCCTTCCCCCGATGCGGCGATCTTTTCGCGCACCTCGGCAAACAATTGCTCGCGTTGCGCCTGCAGCAGCGCACGCAATTGCGCTAATTGATGTTTGGGCATGGGTACTGTGTACTGGAAGCGGTCCAATTCCAGCTTAGCCCTCGGCAGGGGCTGGCTCTTGACGCAGATCAAACTTGACACCCGCAGGCGATTGGGCGAATCTGCCCCGCTGCGCGCGCCTGCGCTGCGCCCCGAGTGGCCGGCGCGTCGTGCACGTTCGGTCAGGAGGCGCCATGTTCATGTCGGGAAAGGACTATCGCGAATCGCTCCGGGCCTGCAAGCCGAGCGTGTACGTGAACGGACGCAAGGTGAAATCGGTGGCTGCGGACGCCGATCTGGCGCCCGGGATCAACGCGCTCGCGCTCACCTACGATTACGCGCTGCGGCCTGAGCTGGCGCCGCTGATGCGCGCGCAGCAGCATGGCTCGCAGCGCGAGGTGAACCGGCTGATGCACGTGGCGCGCAGCAGCGGCGACCTGCTGAACAAGTTGGAAGCGGTGCGGCTGGTATGTCAGGAAACCGGCTGCGCCCAGCGCTATCTAGGCGGCGATGCCTTCAGCGCGCTGCAGCAGGCGACGCATCGCGTCGACCAGGATGGCGGCAGCGATTATCACCCGCGCTTCCTTGCGTATATGGAAGACGCGCAGCAGCGTGACCTCAGCTGTGCCGTGGCCATGACCGACGGCAAGGGCGACCGCTCCAGGCGCCCGCACCAGCAGCACAATCCGGACAGCCATGTGCGCATCGTCGAGCGGCGCAAGGGCGGCATCGTCATTTCCGGTGTCAAGGCCATCGTCACCGGCGCGCCCTATGTGCACGAACTTCTGGTCATGCCCGGACGCAACATGACCAGGGCCGACGCGGACTTCGCCGTCTGCTGCGCGGTGCCGGTGGACGCGCAAGGACTTACCATCGTCTCCCGGCCTGCCGGGCGCGCCGGCGAGGCGGCGGCGAAATTCAGCGCGAAATACGGACAGTCCACCGGCGTGTGCCTGTTCGAGCGCGTATTCGTTCCGTGGGAGCGGGTGTTCCTTGCCGGGGAATGGCAGCATTCGGGCTTTCTCACGCATGCCTACGCCACGCATCACCGCCATACCTGTATCGCCGCGCGCGCCGGCTTCGGCGACCTGCTCATCGGAGCGGGCGCGCTCATGACCGAGGCCAACGGCATCGATCTGGACCG
>JAAOZY010000407.1 GCA_012274205.1 Betaproteobacteria bacterium | reverse complement strand
AGTTTCCCTGCGATGCTCGTTTAGGCCATATATTCCTTGAACCAATATATGTGCTGAGGTCGCGGACCACAGCGCCGCTTTTGTGCGCGTCCCTTCGCCTCGTGCGAATGTGGATGTACCTACGGCGGCCGGCATGCGACCACTCTGGACTGCAGGTTCAGAGGATGCGGGTCTGACGGCATTTGCGGGGAATCCAATTCGTCATCGATAGCAGTCCGGATCGCAGATCGCAGACATACGGTCTGCGATTTTTGTTTGTAGACTGTCCCGCGGGAAAACATCCTGACCATGCGCTACTGGCTGATGAAATCCGAGCCCGACGAGTTCAGCATCGACGATCTCGCGCGGGCGCCGCGGCGCGGCAACCCCTGGTTCGGCGTGCGCAACTACCAGGCGCGAAATTTCATGCGCGACCAGATGCGAGTCGGCGATCAGGTGCTGTTCTATCATTCGAGCTGCGCGGAGCCGGGCATTGCCGGCCTGGCCGAGATCTGCGCGCAGGCCTATCCGGACGAGACCCAGTTTGACCCGGACAGCAAGTATTTCGATGCCAAAGCCATGCGCGACAATCCGCGTTGGGTGAACGTGGACGTGCGTTTCGTCAAAAAGACGCGGCTGCTTGGCCTGCCCGAGCTGCGCCAGCACCGCGAACTCGCAGGCATGCGCCTGCTTGCGCGCGGCAACCGCCTGTCGATCACGCCCGTGGACCCGCGCGAATGGAAATTCATCACCACGAAACTGCTCAAATAATATGACCAAACTGAAGAACGACACGCTGATACGCGCGCTGCTGCGCCAGCCCACCGAGTACACGCCGGTATGGCTGATGCGCCAGGCCGGCCGTTACCTGCCGGAATACAACCAGACGCGCAGCCGTGCGGGCAGTTTTCTGGGCTTGTGCAAAAACCCGGGCTACGCCACGGAAGTCACGCTGCAGCCGCTGGCGCGGTTCGAACTCGATGCCGCAATTCTGTTCTCCGACATACTCACCGTTCCCGACGCGATGGGCTTGGGCCTGTACTTCGCCGAAGGCGAAGGGCCGAAGTTCGAACGGCCGCTGCGCGACGAATGGGCCATCCGCGATTTGGCCGCGCCCGACCCGGGCGCCGAACTGCGCTACGTGCTCGACGCGGTCAGCGAAATCCGGCGCGCGCTCGGCGGCAGCGTACCCCTGATCGGATTCTCCGGCAGTCCGTACACGCTCGCCTGCTATATGGTGGAGGGCGGCTCGAGCGATGATTTCCGCACCATCAAGACCATGCTTTATGCGCGGCCCGATCTGCTGCACCGCATCCTCGAAGTCAACGCGCAAGCGGTGACCGGCTATCTGAACGCACAGATCGAAGCGGGCGCGCAGGCGGTGATGATCTTCGATACCTGGGGTGGCAATTTGTCGCATGCGGCCTACCGCGAATTCTCGCTCGCCTACATGCAGCGCATCGTCGCGGACCTGAAACGCGAGCAGGCCGGCGCGCGCATCCCGGTCGTCGTGTTTACCAAGGGCTGCGGCAACTGGCTGGAGGACATCGCCGCCATCGGCTGCGACGCGGTCGGCCTCGATTGGAGCGTGGACATGGCGCCGGCACGCGCGCGCATCGGCGAGCGTGTTGCGCTGCAAGGCAATCTGGACCCGGCAGTGCTGTTCGCGCCAGCGGAATCGGTGCAGCGCGAAACCGAAAAGATCCTCGCGGCGTTCGGCCCGGGCAGCGGCCACGTATTCAATCTCGGCCACGGCATTTCCCAGTTCACCCCGCCTGAAAGCGTCAAGGTTCTGGTCGACTGCGTGCACAAATCGAGCGCACGCTACCACGGCGAAAGCGCGAAACCCCGCGCCAGCTAAGGATTTCTGCGGGGACGCGCGATCCTTGACTTATGCACAACTCAGCGCTCCCCCGCGAATCTACTGGTGATGCGCGGGTTCTCCCAGGGGACTTCACGCAACCAACTGTATTAAAACAGATTAATTCAATGCTGTGAATTTGGGCAAGGGCAGAAATTCCTTATGGCAAAGCCGGTTACAGCAGGATTACAAACTTACCCACACATTTACCCACAAAAATTGTGCACAACCCGAGTTATCCTTTAGCAATAGGGCGATGCAGCGGTTTCTCGATAATTCAGTTCAAATAGCCCGCATAATTTCCTCTGGCGATTTTTCTTCTCGCGGCGGCCAATGAGCATTTTGCGCGTCGCCCTGGACCTGCCCCTGCCGCGCGTGTTCGATTATCGCTGCAATGAGGCGGGTGCAGCCGAGGTCGGCATGCGCGTGCTGGTGCCGTTCGGCAACAAACAGGCGCTTGGCGTAATCGTCGGCGTCGCCGACAGCTCGAATGTGGACGCGGCGAAGTTGAAATCCGCCGTGCGCATATTGCGCGAGGTTCCAGCACTGGATCGCGACTGGCTGGACCTGGCGCAGTTCTGCAGCGATTATTATCACCGCCCCTTGGGCGAAGTCATTTTCAACGGCCTGCCGCGACAACTGCGCAAAGCGGGCGCTGCGCCGTCGCTCGAGCAGGCACATTTTTGCCGCATCAACAGCGCCGGGCGCGAGGCGCTGGCGCAATTGCCGGCCCGCATCAAGCTCAAGCGTGCGCTGCTGCAGGCGCTGTCGCAGTCCGACTGCGCCGAAGCGCAACTTCTGGCGCAAAGCGCAGGCGCGAAAAAGGCCCTGGCGGAAATGAGCGGCGACGGATGGGTGGAGCGCTATGTTCCGGCCGCGCAAGCTGTCTGCGGCCGCTTTGTCGACAAGCTCGCGCTCAATGCCGAACAGCAGCATGTGCTGCGGCAGATAGAAGACGGCGGGCAGGGCTACGGCGTGCATCTTCTGCATGGCGTCACTGGCAGCGGCAAGACCGAGATCTACCTGCGCCTGATTGCGCGCACGCTCGCAGCCGGCAAACAGGCGTTGGTGCTGGTGCCGGAGATCAACCTGACGCCGCGGCTGATCGAGGAGTTCAGCGAGCGCTTTCCCGATACGCCGCTGGTCAGCCTGCACAGCGGCCTGGCCGACGGCGAGCGCACCCAGCATTGGCTGCAGGCGCAGTTTGGCACTGCGGCGATCGTGCTCGGCACCCGGCTTGCGGTGTTCGTACCGCTGCCGCGGCTGGGACTGATCGTGGTGGACGAGGAGCAGGATGCATCGTTCAAGCAGCAGGACGGCCTGCGCTACTCCGCACGCGACGTGGCGATATTCCGCGCGCGCCAGACGGGGATCCCGATCGTGCTCGGCTCGGCCACGCCGGCGCTCGAGACCTACGCGCACGCCCTCTCCGGCCGCTATCGCCTGCTGCGGCTGTCACAGCGCGCCGTGGCGCAGGCACAGCTGCCGCAGGTGCACGCGGTGGATATGCGCAAGCACAAGCTGGACGAGGGGCTCGCGCCGCCGGTGCTCGACGCGCTCGCCGAGCGCCTCGCGCGCGGCGAGCAGAGCCTGGTGTTTCTGAACCGGCGCGGCTACGCGCCGGTGCTGATGTGCCCGGCCTGCGACTGGGTAAGCGGCTGCACGCGCTGCTCCACCCGCATGGTGCTGCATCTGGCCGACAGGCAGCTGCGCTGCCACCACTGCGGCGCGAGCGCGCCGGTTCCGCGGCACTGCCCGAACTGCGGCAACGCCGATATCCATCCCTTCGGCCGCGGCACCCAGCGCCTGGAGGCAACGCTGGCCGCGCGCTTCCCGCAGGCGCGCGTGTTGCGCGTGGACCGGGACAGCACCCGCAACAAGGGCAGCTTTTCGCGCATGCTCGACGACATTCGCGCAGGCCGCGCCGACATCCTGGTCGGCACCCAGATCCTTGCCAAGGGCCATGACTTCCCCAATCTGACGCTGGTCGCGGTGCTCAACGCCGACAGCGCGCTGTATTCCGCCGACTACCGCGCGCCGGAGCGCCTGTTCGCGCAGCTGATGCAGGTCGCAGGCCGTGCCGGGCGCGCCGACCTGCCCGGCGAAGTTCTGATTCAGACGCAGTATCCGCGGCATCCGCTGTATCAGGCGCTGGCGCAGCACGATTACGCGGGCTTTGCGCGCACCCTGCTGGCCGAGCGCGAGCAGGCCGGATTTCCGCCCTACGTATTCGAAGCGGTGCTGCGCGCCGAAGCGGCGGAACTCGGCACGGCGCTGCAATTCCTGCGCGAAGCGGCCGCGCTGGCGGGCACGCCGCCGGCCGGCATCGCGCTCTACGATCCGGTGGCGATGAGCGTAACCCGCCTGGCCGAGCGCGAGCGCGCGCAGCTGCTGCTGCAGTCGGATTCGCGCAAGCGCCTGCAGGCGTATCTGGCCGATTGGAGCGCCAAACTGTATGCCTTGCCGCAGCGCGCAGTGCGCTGGCATCTGGACGTGGATCCGATCGAATTTTAACGCCGCAGCCGGGCGGTCCGTGACGGGCGCCACCCGGTCCGCCCCGGCCATCAGGGTATAATACGCAACTTTTTTCCGCCGCAACCCCCTCTCTTGTCTGCTGATATAAAGTCGCATCTGATCGAGCTGTTGACGCAATCGCTTGCGCGCGTGGCGCCGCAATCGCCCGCGTCGGTGATCGCGCTCGAGCGCCCGAAGCAGGTCGCGCACGGCGACTGGGCATGCAATGTCGCGATGCACCTGGCGAAACCGCTCAAGCGCAACCCGCGCGAGCTGGCGCAGGCGCTGATCGCCGGCCTGCCCGCATCGCCCTGGCTGGAACGCGCGGAGATTGCCGGGCCGGGCTTCATCAATCTGCGCCTGAAGCCGGAAGCCAAGCTCGACGCCATACGCAGGGTGCTTGCAGCCGGCGCGAACTACGGACGCGCGGGCGCCGGGCGCGGGCGCCCGATTTTAGTCGAATTCGTCTCGGCCAACCCCACCGGGCCGCTGCACGTCGGCCATGGGCGCCAGGCGGCGCTCGGCGATGCCATTTCGGAGCTGCTCGAAGCGCAGGACTGGAAGGTCACGCGCGAGTT
>JAAOZY010000406.1 GCA_012274205.1 Betaproteobacteria bacterium | reverse complement strand
TGCAAGGTCTTGCTGACTCATTTTGCAACCGCTATTTAGCGCCGGCGCTTGCGCACCGCTTTCTTCGCGGCCTTGGTCGTGGCTTTGTGCCGCGCTTTCGGCTGCTGCGCCTCGGCGATCTCGTCGCCGCCCTTGCCTTCGAGCTTGGGCGTGATGTTGTCGGCGATCCACTTCGGATCCCACCACTCCACCGGCAATATGGCAACGCCGTCCAGATAGACGCCGTAGTGCAGATGATCGCCCGCGGCGAGGCCGGTTTCGCCGGTCTTGCCCAGGATCTGCCGCTGCTTGACCGCATCGCCGAGTTTGACGTCGATGGAACTCATGTGGCCGTAGAGCGTGTACAGGCCGAGCCCGTGATCGAGGATGACCGCATTGCCGTAGATGCCGAGGTCGCCAGTGTAGGCGACGGTGCCGCTGTTGGCGGCCTCGATCGGATAATGCTTGGTGACGGACAGGTCGTAGCCGAGGTGAAACGCGGTGTCGATCTGCTCGCCGTTGTAGGTGTAGGTGCGCGAGTCGGCGAAGTTGGCTTCGACCTTGGAGTTGCTCAGCTGGCTGAACGCGCCGTGCCAGAGGATGGCCGGCGTGGCTTTGCTCGTCACCGCGGCGATCTTGTCTTCGTTCTCCTTTCTGAGCCCTTTGTTGATGCGGATAAAGATCTCCTTCGGCGTCCCCTGGCGTGCGCCGGCATCGCTCAGCAAGGGCGTGATCTTCTGCAGAAAGGCGTCGGACAGCGCGATCGTGCTCTTCTTGTACTTCACGTCCTTGAGTTCGTAGACGAGCGCCATTTCCTTGGTATTTCCGGCCTTGTCGCTTGCGACCAGCTGCGCCTTCGCCTCCGGCGGCACGTCATAGGCATGCGCGAAAAAGGCGAGGAAGTAATCCGGGTGCCCGTTGATCTGCCCCTGGAAGCCGGGGAAGAAATGATTGCCGAGCTTGATCCCGCTCGTGGCCGTATCGGCGGAGGCCTTGTAGACGATCACGCCGACGCCGCCGAAGTTGACGTAGCGGTCATCGGCGATGAGCTCGATGGTGGGCGGCGTGAGGTCGATGCTGAGATTCTTCTGCACCAGCGTCTCGTTGCCTTTGAAGAAATTCCACAGCGAGGCGTCGCGCGCGACAACGCGCAGCACTGCGGGCCCTTCCTTGATGCCGGCGAGCTTCGCCGGCAAGGCGAGCGCGATTTTCTTCTCGGCGAGCGGCTGGGCGTATTGCTCGGAGGCCAGCGTGAGTTCGGTGCCGCCGGCGGAGAGCGTGGCGCTCACCGATTTCAGGCCGGCGCCGCGGTCGGCGACAACGATCTCCATCGGCGCGAGGCCCAGCGCATCGGCCTGCGGCAGCGTGATTTGCGGCGCCTCGCGTTCGAAACGCGGCGCCAGGTAGAACGCGGCGGCAGCGAGCCCGGCGATGACGATCAGAATAATGAATGCAAGCGCCGGGAACTTTTTGCCGCGATTTTCGGATTCCAAATTGCTCATATTGTATTTTCGGATAGAAGGGATAAGAAAACCAGGTGCGGATTATCGCTCGATTGCAGGGCAATAGGTGCCCTGCGGGTGAAAATCAGTAGACCGCGCAGCGCCGGAACAGTTCGACGCGTCGCCGAGCTGCCTGCATTTGCCGCATTCTCCGGGGTCGACGCGGGATTGCATCTGCCAGCGCTTGTCTATAATGAAAAATACCCACCGCGATCAGGAGATCATCATGGGAATCGCAATGAAACTGAGTGACTACCTCGAAGTAAACGAAGTCCAATTCGACTTGATGCAGCATTCCCACAGCGGCAGCAGCATGCAGACCGCCAAAGCATCGGATGTGCCGGCCGAGCGCGTGGCCAAGGCGGTCGTGCTCGAAGACGGCCGCCATGCCGTCATGGCGGTGCTGCCGGCATCGAGGCGCCTGGAAATGCGCGAAATGCGCGCGCGCAACGGTCCTGAGCTGCGGCTCGCCAGCGAGACGAAGCTGAAATATCTGTTCCAGGACTGCGAACCGGGGGCGGTCCCGCCGCTGGGCGACGCCTACGGCATCGAAACCATCTGGGACGACAGCCTCATGGAGCAGCCCGACACCTACTTCGAGGCAGGCGACCATGAAACGCTGGTGCACATGAAGACGAGCGATTTTATCGGCCTGCTGAAAGGCGCGCGCCACATGACGTTCAGCGCGCGCAAGAACGAAGAGCACCGTCCGCTGTTCTAAGCGGCCCGGGCCCAGGCCCGGTCAGGCGCTCAGCACGATCTTGCCGAAGTGCGCATTGGCGCGCATGTAGGCAAGCGCCGCAGCCGCCTCTGCGAGTGGGAAGCTGCGGTCCAGCGGCAGGCGCAGCTTGCCCGCCTCGATTGCGCCCCGCAGTTCGGCGCGCAGGCGCGCACGCGCACGACGACCTGGTTGCGCTCCGCTACGGGCGCAGGCACGTCGCGCACCTCCACTCCGCTCTGTGTCACCACGGCTGCTTTTATCGGCGTCTCCTCATCGATATCTCAGTGGTAGTCCTCTTCCCTCTGGTGGCGCACAGCAAGGACAGTGACGGTGTCACGGTTCTCGATCTCGAACAGCGCGACGTAGCCGGCGGCGCCGAAGGGAATAATGAGTTCGCGCAAGAACGGATTGCCGTCGCCGCCCAAGGCCTTGCGGCAGGAAAACGGGAACACTTCGAGCAGTTCGATTGCCTTGGCAATCGCCTCGCGCGCACTTTCGGCCGCAGCGAGGTCCTGTTCGAGCAGGAAGTCGAACAGACGCAGCAGGTCCGCCTCCGCTTCAGGCGTGAAACGGACCCTGAACCGGGTCATGCCGCCGCCTCCGTTAGCTCATCGTGGTACCGAAAGCGCCACTGTCGGCGTCCGGCGGCAATCGCGGCCGGTCGCATCCCCGCGTCGCGGGGCCCCTGCTCCCTGCTCATGCCGCCGCTTTGCCACCTGTCCGGCGGGTGCCGCCCTTGCGCGCCTTGTCCAGGCGTCGCGTGAGTTTGCCGAGCACCGCGGCCGCCAAAACATATTTGCCCGACTTCCTCGCACTTGCGCCCGCAGCCAGCCCGCGCTCGATGAACGCCTTCTGCGCATAACGGAATTCGACGTTGCGGCGCACCGCGTCCTCGACAAATCCCGACAGGGTCTCACCGGTTTCGAGTACCGCCTCGGCGGCCTGGCGCAGTTCGGGTGAGACGCGGACTGCGGGAATGGCGGCAGTTTTCATGGGCGCTCCGTGCATTGCATTTGTAATGCAAGCATGAACGAAACCGGGAAGCATTGCAAGACGGCCGGAAGCCCAGAACTGACGCGGGTCTTCGACGCATGACCGAGTCTGTCACTGTCCAAAGATCGCAATCTTCAGCGCGACGATTGCCGCGAGATGCAGCGGGTAATAGTAATAAAGCGCGTTGCGTACACGAGGAAGGTTCAGGCGGCACATGAACGCCAGCCCGAGCACGGGCAATACCATCAGCGCCCATTGATTATGGTTGAGGCAGCCGAGCAGCAACAGAAAAATCAAGCTGCATCCGGCCCAAAACAGGCTGGGGCTGCGAAACAAATGCCAACAGCAGACAAACAGGCCGACGCCGATCCAGCCGTAGTCGACGAGCGCGCCCGAGCCCGCATACAGCAGCACCGCCGCGATGAGTCTGCGCCGCGTCGGATGTTCAAGCAGAGCGACGATCGCGGTTCCAGCCGCCAAGGTGAACAGTACGTTGAGGGGACGCCAGCCAAACGTTTCCAGATTGAGTTCCATGTAGGGCAGGCACGATATGAGCGCTACCGGCATCAGGCGCCGCAAGACACGAAGCGCAGCCCCATTCGCCTTCGCCTCCGGTCGCGCCAGGTTGTAGGCAAGCACGAATACGAACAGCGGCAAGGAAACCCTGCCCATGGCGTACAAAATCGGGTACTTGGAATAGAGCAGTTGCAAATTGATGTGGTCCACGGTCATCAAAGCGACAGCCAGCCACTTCAGCGCCTCGAGTGTTCCCGGGACGAGAGGAGGAATGCTGCGCAAGCGGGCGAATGACAATTGCAAAGCGAACCTTTCCTCAAATCTTTCCGGGACAGGTGCCGCGCTCGAACACTTCGTCGACGACCGGCTCGCCGTTTCGATCGCGGTAGACGTAGCGGATGCGTATGCCCAGCCCCAGCAGCCGGCGTTGCCACGCATCGGCGCAGATAACACCGGCGAGCACCGGCCGAACTGCCGCGCCGAATTTCGCCCGATCAATCTGTGCTGCGAGCTGCTGGGTCAGTGTGGATGCGTAGATCCATTCGCGTCGTTCCAGTTTCACCCGATCCACGCGCAAACCCGCTTGAGGTGTAATCGGCAGGGCTTTGTTGGCGGACAGCATATTGCGATTGATTTCGCGCTCCACGCGCCCGAATTGGTAGGCGCTCCCGGCATGCACGACCAGGAGCGCCGCGATGCTCAGCGACCCGGCCAGTCGATATCCCCACACCGCTGTGCGCGAGGGCAGGTCGTCCAGCGGTTGCCATACTGTGCGTAAGCTCAGGACGCCAAAGCCGACCATCAGAAAATACGCCGCCTTGACAGCTACGACGACGTACGGCGCCGAATCCAGCGCGGGCTGAATTGGCACCAGCGCGAACAGTGCCGCCGGGAACAAAAGGTTTACCGGAACAAAGAAGACAAGCCAGAAGAACCTTTGCACGTCACCCGGGGTGCGCAGAAACCGCCGGGCGTGCGGCGCCTGCTCCGGCCTGCCTGTCTCGGCAGCCGTCACGCCATGAGGTCCCCATGCCCAGGCCTGCCAAGCAGCGGCAAGCCGAATGAGCCGGCCCGGACCGGAAATCCTTTCCGGTGAATGTTCGCGCGAGATTCAATGCCGTCTAAGGTATCCAAGCTGCGTCCACAATTGCCGTCAGGTAGGCGCGCTATCGTGTCACATTGCGCACGGAGCCGCAATCATGAAGGCTTGCATCGCCGGCGTGTCGTCGCTGAACACCCCCCTTATGCGCTATAGCGCACAGACCACCCGTTTGCAGTCGAAATAAAATTTGTCATTGCGACCCCCGGAGGCTCTCATGCAACACATTCACGCCGTAGTTTGGATCGACCACGACGAGGCTCGCGTCATTCATTTCAACCCCGACGAAAGCGAAGAGCTGACCGTCCACTCGAAGCCGCGCAGGGGGCACTTGCACCACAAGAGCGGGCAGCTGGGCGACGGCCACGCAGCCGAAGACCATGAATACTACGGCCTGGTCGAGGCCGCGCTCGCCGGCGCGCAGGAAATTCTGATCGTCGGACCGGCGAGCGCGAAAGACGAGCTGCAAAAGCACATGATGCATCACGCCAAATTGCTCGCCGCCGGCATCGTCGGGGTGGAACCCGTCGATCACCCGAGCGACGGCCAGATACTGAAGCTGGCACGCAAGTACTTCAAGGCCACCGACAAGATCCGTCAAGCGACTTGACCTTATCTTTTGGCGGGCTGCCGATCGGCATGGGACTAGTCTCTTCGGCAAACCTGAGCGCAGGCGCGGCAGCGGCACATCGGCCGGAAACCCAATACTGACGCCGGGTTCCGGGCAGTCGCCCCGCATATCTGTCAGCATGGCGGCCTACGCCGCCACCCAAGGAAGCAGCCGTGGTTCAGCGCCCCAACCTGAAGAACACAGACCAGCCCGCCAAGAGCGGTCCGACGACGTCGCCGATCGCGCGCATGCTGCGCCTGGGCAGCCTGGTCGGGCGCGTCGGCGCGTCGGTGGCGGTGGAGCAGCTGGTTTCGCTGGTGCGCTCCGGGCCGTCGCGCAAGCTGCACCAGGTCGCCAACCTCGTGCGCAACGCCGAGCGCATCGTGCGCGAGCTCGGCCAGCTGAAGGGCGCGGCGATGAAGCTCGGCCAGATGCTGAGCCTGCAGGACGCCATGCTCCCGCCCGAGGTGACCGGCGTGCTGCGCTCGCTGCAGCAGCAGGCGCCGCCGATCCCGTTCGCCGCGGTGCAGCGCCAGCTCGATGCGGAGATCCCCGGCTGGCGCAAGACCATCAAGCGGCTGGAGCACAAGGCCATCGCCGCCGCCTCGATCGGGCAGGTGCACCGCGGCGTGCTCGCCGACGGGCGGCGCGTCGCGGTGAAAATCCAGTACCCGGGGATAGACGGCATCATCGAGGCCGACCTGGTCAACCTGCGGCGCCTGCTGAAGTCGCTGTTCGCGCTGTTTTCCGACGCCGACTTCGCACCCGTCTGGGGAGAAGTGCGCGACCGCCTGCGCGAAGAGCTGGACTACGTGAACGAAGCGGAGAACCTGCGGCGCATGGCCGAGCTCTGGGCCGGCAGCGATCAAGTGGTAATTCCCGGCGTCATCGACGAAGCCTCGAGCCGCCGCGTGCTGACGATGGAGTACGTCGCCGGCTACTCGCCGGACGAGGCCTGCGACGACGCGCGGCCGCAGGCGCTGCGCGATCGCTGGGGCACGGTGCTGTTCGACTTCCTGCTGGGCGGGCTGTTTCAGAACCGGCTGATCCACGCCGACCCGAACCTCGCCAACTTCTCCTTCCTCGCCGACGGCCGCGTCGTCGTCTACGACTTCGGCTGCATCAAGTCGGTGCCGCCGCGGATCGCGAAGGGCTATCGCGAGCTCTGCCGCGCCGCACTCGAGGACCGCTGGCGCGAAGTGCCGACGCTGCTCGCGGCGATGGGCGTCAGCACCGCTGCGGGCGGGCCGATTTCCACGGCGCTGATCGCGCCCGCCCTCGACCTCATCCGCAAGATGCTCGACGACGAACACCCCTACCGCTTCGGCTACGACGACCAGCTGCTGCGCCAGATCATCAACTCGAACCTGAGCCAGTTCGGCGAGGCGAAAGATATCCGCTTTCCCCACCACATCATTTTCATCAACCGCACCGCCGTGGGCCACTTCGGCAATCTCTCGCGCCTGCGCGCCGCGGCGCCGTGGCGGCGGATGCTGGAGGCGCGGCTGGCGCAGGCGCCGGGGTCTTGATGCGCCCGCGCGGGGAGCGCTACTTCGACCCGGATTTTTGTTTATATTCGGCGACCGCCTTCTTCAGTGTCCGGTATTCCGCGCAACCGAAGGTACACAGCCGGTCCAGCACCGCAAGGTGTTCCTCGGCCTTGCCCAGATTGCCCGCCATCAGATAGGCCTCACCGATGTACTCATGCGCACCCAGATGTTGCGGGTCCAGGCGCAGGGCCTCGTTGTAATGCTGGAACGCCAGGTCCAGATTGCCCAGCTTGCGGTAAGCATAGGCGAGCAGATTTTGTGCGTTGGCATTGCCCGGCTCTTTGGCGACGGCCTTGCCGAGCGCCTCGACCGCCCCCTTCCAGTCGCTCGCGGCAATCGCCTGCTTGCCCGCGGCATAGCTCGGGTTTTCCACAGCCGACGCGCTCGTCGGCGATTCGCTCCCGGCCGACAAGGCAAGCGGACTCCACAGCCCCGCTAGCGCTATCAGGCAGGCAGCGGATAAAGTCGCGTTCAGCAGCTTCAGCATGATGTTCTCCTCACCAGGTTGGAAACGGCGCGCTGCGGCTGCGTCTCTGCCGCGCCGGCCGCCGCTGATTTTGTATACAGCGCCGCATTGAATTCTATTCCCGCCATGCGCGCGATCAGCGGCACGCAAGCGGGTTTGCGCCAGTCATTCGACTGCCATCGGCGTCGCTCAGTGTCGCCAGAAACGCCAGCAAATCGCCCCGCTCCTGCGCCGTCAGGGCGACCGGCCCCGGCTGCGCCTCATCGGACTCGACGGCGGACTCGCCTGCCGGGTGGCGCCGCAGGACCTCGCACAAAGTGGCGAGGCTGCCGTCGTGCATGTTGGGCGCGGTCAGCGCCACCTGGCGCAGGCCGGGAGTGCGGAATGCGCCGGCCGCATCCGTTTCGCCCGACGCCCGCCGCGTAAGCTGCGCGCCCGTGCGCGACGCGTCGTCGCTGTATGCGCCGAGCTGGTTGTAGCGGCTCGCAAGCAGTCTATCGATTCCGGCCTGCCGTCCGGTGTCGGCCTCGCCGGTTTCGAGCCTGGACGCAATGCCGCTGCGATGAAACGCAGCGTCGCTGAAGTTCGGGCCGGCATGGCAGGCAGCGCACTTGCCGCTGCCGATGAAAATGCGCAGCCCGCGCTGCGCCTGTGGCGGATAGCGCGCCGCCGCGGCGGAATCGCCGCGCGCCAGCGCGTCGCGAAAATCGTCGAACGGCGTGCGTCCGCTGTCCAGGGTTTCCAGGTAGGCCGCGAGCGCCTTGCCGACGTCGACGAGCAGCGCTTCGTCGTTCGCGGGCGGCGGCGCGCCGAAAGCCCTTTGGTAGAGCAGCGACAGATCGGGATCGCCGCGCATCAGGGCGGCGACCTGCGCCGCGCTCGATCGCATCTCGCGCCGCTCGAGCAGCGGCCGCACGCTCTGCGCCCAGAGATTGTCGTTGGCGCCGTCCCAGCCGAACCAGCGGTTGAGCCGCGCGTTCACGACGCTAGGCGTATTGCGGTCCACCGGCTCGATGCCGACGCCGCGGCTGCGGCCGTCGGAGTAAGCGCGCCAGGGCTCATGGCAGCTGGCGCACAACACCGCGCCGGTTCCCGACAGCCGCGGGCTATAGAACAGCCGCTCGCCGAGCGCGATGGCTGGTGCATTGCCGGACACACGGTTGCTCGGGTCGGGCCTTGCCGGCTGCGGCCAGGGACCGTGCGCGAGGATGCGCCCGATCTCCCGCGGCGTGAACGCGGGCGCGTCCTGCGCCGCGGCCCGCGTCGAATGCACAGCAGTCGACAGACCGAAGGCGAGGAACAGGAGCGGCAGCACCATCGGTCCGGAGCGAAACGGCGGCCTCAGGGCTTGCCGTACGCGGCCTCTTTCATGATGCCGGCGAGCATGGCGTAGGCGGTGGACCAGGCCGAACGAACCTCTTCGGTAAACGCGTCCTGCAGAATCAAAGCGAGCATCCACAGCAACGCCTGGCGCACCGAGTCGTAGTGCTGCGCCTGCACCCCGTGACTTGCGTGTTGCAGCCCGAGCCGCTGGATCAGCGGAACCAGCGTCGGCGTATGGGAAAGCCCGCCCACGGCGATCGCCAGCACCTGGATGAATTCGCGGCCCTGCTGCTTCATGTCGCCCTTGAACAGAGCGGTCGTCGCCGGTTCGATTTCGAACAGGTGCTTGTAGAAAAGCTCGCCAGCCATCGTGCCCAGGGGCTGGACCATGCGGAAGCTGGATTGCACCAGCTGGATTTGGCGTGGCGTCATGCTCATCGCGCGGACCGCTTGAGCCGGCCTAGTGCTCGATGATGAGGCTGATCGGCGCCGGAACCTGGATGCCGAAGCCCTGTGCGTAATCGACCCCGGCTTCGCGCAGCTGCGCCAGCGTCTCGGCCACTTCGACGCCTTCTCCGATGAGCTCGAATCCGAGCGCCTTTGCAGTGCCCACCATCGCGTTCAGTTTTTTTTGTGAAGACTGGCCGGCGCGCAGGCTGCGCACGATCCCGCCATCGACCTTGACGAAATCGGGCCGCATGGTGGTGAGCGCGGAAAGCGATACGGAGCGGCGGCCGAATCCGCTGATCGCAATGCGGCAGCCGACAGCCCTCAGGGCAGCCATGAACGCGCCGACCAGGTCCGGGCGGTCGAGCACATCGTGCTCGCTGAGTTCGACGACGAGCGCGCGCGGCGGGACTTTGGCGCGCTCGAGTTCCGACTGCAGTCCGGGGACGAAGGCCTGGTCGCTCAGCGTCTGGCTGGAGAGATTGATGCACAGGCAGGGCACGCGCGGCTTGCGCGCCAGGCGCGCCACCGACTGGCGCGCTACCCAGAGGTCGAGCTGCGGCGACATCTGGAAATGCTCGAACAGCGGCAGGAATCCCCCGGGGGGCAGAAAGTCCGCTTCGTCTTCCTGCAAACGCAGCAGCACTTCCGCCATGGGGAAGTTCTGCCCGTCGCGCAGCGCCATGATGGGCTGCGCGTAGAGCACGAATTCATTGCGTTCGAGCGCGCGCGACAGGCGCCTGGGCGGGTCGTCCCATCCCATGAAGTCCTGATTCAATTCGCGCAACAGGACTTCTACATCATGCGGAAGATCGGTTTGGGGCATGGCCGGGATTCTATCGCTTTGGGGGCGGCGGCGCTGAATGCGTGCCGCGAGTTCGCCGCCGGCGTCCGATCCATGGAAACGCTCGTCCCTGATTCCTGTAGTCCTTCCCTGCGACAACGCCCTATACTCTGCAGCCTGTTCAAGGAGACAGCGAATATGAATTCCGCTACGGAAAAAACGGGGCTTCAGCTTCGTTCCCTGGTTAAAAAAAGCGGCGAGCTGGAGCTTTCGCTGGTCAGCATCCCGATGCCGGTCCCGCAAGCCGACGAGGTCGTAGTCCGCATCGAAGGCGCCCCGATCAACCCCTCCGATCTGGGGCTGCTCTTTGGCGCAGCCGACATGAGCACGGCACGGCGCTCCGGCTCGGCCGCGCTGCCGGTGATTACGGCGCGCATTCCCGATGCCCTGATGCAGGGGATGGCCGGCCGCCTTGACCAGTCCATGCCCGTCGGCAACGAGGGCGCGGGCGTGGTTGTGGACGCCGGCGCGTCCGACGAAGCGCAAGCGCTGCTCGGCAAGATGGTGGCCATCGTCGGCGGCGCCATGTACGCGCAGTACCGCAGCGCGAAGGTCAAGCAATGTCTCGTGCTTCGGCCAGGCACGACCGCGGCCGAAGGCGCCTCCTGCTTCGTCAACCCGCTCACTTCACAGGGCATGGTCGAAACCATGCGG
>JAAOZY010000405.1 GCA_012274205.1 Betaproteobacteria bacterium | reverse complement strand
CGAGATGAGCAAACCTTCCACCCACAAGCCGGCTGCCGCGCCGCGGCGCCGGCCGCGGCATGTGGTGCTGCTTGGCGATGCCTTGCTCGAAGCCTACAGCAGCATCGACAAGACGCCCGGACAATTCGAGGACGCTCTCCTGCCCGGAACGCGCGATCAGTGGAAGATCAGCGTTGTCTCCGCGGCCGAAGTCGAGCGCGCGGGCCCGGCGCTGGTCCTGCCCAAGGACGCGACCCACGCGATCATTTTCATCGAAGGCAATTACGCGATCGAGCAAAGCGGGCTGCTGCTCAACCGGCCGGGCGCGTACGGCCAGACGCTGGAGCAGCTTTCGCTCGCCGCAGACGAATTCGAGCGCACGCTCGCGCGGCTGATCCATGTGGCGCAGGCTGCGCGGCTGGTGATCATGGTGTGCACCATGTTTCAACCCAACTACAAGGACCCGGCGCGCCAGCGCACGGCTTGCGCGGCGCTGGCGGTGTTCAACGACCGGGTCACCAAGCGCGCTGCCGAGGCGCGCGTCTCCCTGATCGACCTGCGCCTGATCTGCAGCGAGACCGAGGACTATGACCAGCCGACGCGCTTGTCCAAGAGCGGTTTGCAAAAGGCGGCCAACGTCATCCGCTTCGCCATGTTCGAACTGGAGGCAGGGGCGCGCCGCAGCGAGATATTCCTTTAGAACCGGTTGCAAAATGAATTTTGCAATGTCCGCGATATAGGGAAACATGAGGGGAGGTATCCCCTCATTTCGAAACGGACCCTTAGCCGGCGGATCGATGGCGGCGGAAGCGCCTGTACCGCAATGCGCGTCGCGGTCTAGACTCCCGCCGCATGCGCCTGCCGGTCGGCGTGATAGCTCGATCGCACCATGGGCCCGATCGCCGCGTGCAGAAATCCCAGTTCCCGCGCCGCCTGTTCGAACACGGCAAATCCGTCCGGATGAACGTAGCGCAGCACCGGCAGGTGATGCGCGGTCGGCTGCAGATACTGGCCGATGGTGAGCATGTCCACGCCGTGCGCGCGCAGGTCGCGCATTACAGCAAGAATCTCCTCATCGGTTTCGCCCAGACCCAGCATCAGCCCCGACTTCGTTGGCACGCCGGGGCGGCGCGCCTTGAAGTCCTGCAGCAGTTTGAGCGAGTGGGCGTAGTCGGATCCGGGACGCGCCTGCCGGTACAGCCGCGGCACGGTCTCCAGGTTGTGATTCATCACGTCGGGCGCGTCGGCCGCGAGTATCCCGAGCGCGGTTTCGAGCCGGCCGCGGAAATCGGGCACCAGCACCTCGATGCGCGTGCGCGGTGAATGCGCGCGCACCGCGCGTATGCACTCGGCGAAATGCCCGGCACCGCCGTCGCGCAGGTCGTCGCGGTCGACGCTGGTGATAACCACGTATTCGAGTGCGAGCGCGGCGATCGTTTGCGCCAAATGCGCCGGCTCGCCCGCGTCCGGCGCCGCCGGGCGCCCGTGGGCGACGTCGCAAAAGGGGCAGCGCCGCGTGCACAGATCGCCCAGGATCATGAAGGTCGCTGTGCCCTTGCCGAAGCACTCGCCGATATTGGGGCAGGAGGCTTCCTCGCACACCGTGTGCAGCCGGTTCTCGCGCAGGCGCTGCTTGATTTCGTCGAAACGCGTGTTGCCGGAGCCGGCTTTGACCCGGATCCATGCGGGCTTTCGCAGCCGCTCCTGCGGCACGACCTTGATCGGAATGCGCGCCGTCTTGGCGCGGCCTTTTTCAGCGCCTGCGCTCATGCTGTGCCAATAGTTGCGTCAGTTCGGCGGCGACCCGGTCGCCCAGTTCGCCGGCCGAGGCCTCGATGCCCAGATCGCGCGTTTGCGTCACCGCCAGCCCGGGGTAGCCGCAGGGATCGATGGCGAGGAAAGGCACGAGGTCCATATCCACGTTGAGCGCGACGCCGTGATAGCAGCCGCTGCTGCGCACGCGCAGTCCCAGCGCCGCGACTTTTGCTCCGTTCACATAGATGCCGGGCGCGCCCTCCCGGCGTTGCGCCGGAACCTGGTGCTGCGCCAGCGTGTTGATCACAGCTTGCTCGAGCAGGCCGACAAAGGTCTTGATTTTCAGTTTGCGCCGCGCCAGATCGAGCAGCGTGTACATCACCACCTGGCCCGGACCGTGATAGGTGATCTGGCCGCCGCGATCGATGCGCTCGAGCGCGATGTGCGAGCCGCGCGGCAGGTGTTCGGGGCGGCAGGCGAGGCCGGCGGTGTATACCGGCGGGTGCTGCAGCAGCCACAGTTCGTCCGGCGTATCCTCCTCGCGCAGGGTGGTGAACCGGCGCATCGCCGCATAGGTGGGCTGAAATTCGACCAGGCCGAGACGCCTTACGCGCGGCGCGGTATCCCAGCTGCCGGGTCCCGAGTCGAACGCCGCTTTCGTTGCGTGCGCCGCCCCGGTCGAAGCTTGACGGTCCTGGCTGTACATGATGCCTTTTGCCCTCACAACACCATCTTGACCATCGGGTGGTCGCACAGCTCGCGATATAGCCCATCCAGCTGCACGCGCGAACTGGCGCGCACGGTGACCGTCAGCGACAGGTACTTGCCCAGGCGGCTCTTGCGCATTTCCATGGTCGAAGCGTCGAAATCCGGCGCGTGGCGCAGGACCACGTCCATCACCGCCTGCGCGAACCCGGGCTGAGTCTCGCCCATGATCTTGATCGGGAAGTCGCAGGGAAAGGCGAGCAGCGACTCGGGTTCAGGTGGGGCGGTCATCGCAATATGAGGCAATAATCGTCAATCAGGCTTTCCCCTTTCCCGTCGAGCGGGACCGAGAAAGGGGGATCGAGGCCGTCGGGGCGTCTTGCGTCATGCGTCGCGGTAGTTGCAGTCGCAAAATTCATTTCGCAACGGGTTCTCAGACGCCCACCGGCGCGCGCATCACCGTGCGCTTGTAATCCTGGTAGAGCTGATGCATGCGCGCGGCCACCGGTCCGGGTTTGCCGGCGCTCGCCCCATGGCCGACCGGCTTGCCGTCCAGCGTCGATATCGGCAGCACCTCCTTGGTCGAGGAGGTGAGCCAGAGCTCGTCCGCATCGCGTACTTCCGCTTCGCTCACCTGGCGGATTTCGAGCGGCAGCCGGTTGGCGCGCGCCAGTTCGATGACGACATCGTAAGTAATCCCGGGCAGAATGAAATTGCTCTTCGGCGGAGTGATGATGACCCCGTTCCTGACCAAAAAAATATTGCTTGCCGAACCCTCGGTGAGCATGCCCTCGCGCAGCAGCACGGACTCCGCCGCGCCCGCGTCGACGGCGGACTGGCGCAACAGGCAATTCGCCAGTAGCGACACTGACTTGATGTCGCAGCGCAGCCAGCGGTTGTCGGCCACGGTGACCGCGGCCACCCCGCGCTCGCGCTGGGTCTGCGGCGGCGTGGTGAGCGGATTGGACATCATGAACACCGTTGGCTTCACGCCTGCGGGGAATGCATGGTCGCGCGGCGCCACCCCGCGCGTGACCTGCAGATACACCCCTTGGTCGTCCCACGGATTTTTCGCCACGATTTCGTGCACCAGCTGATGCCAGCGTTCGGGGCTGTAAGGATTGTCGATGCGCACGCCGTCCAGGCTGGACTGCAGCCGCCGCAAGTGTTCGGCCAGGCGGAACGGGTGTCCGGAATAGGAAGGAATCACTTCATACACACCGTCGCCGAAAATGAAACCGCGGTCGAGCACCGG
>JAAOZY010000404.1 GCA_012274205.1 Betaproteobacteria bacterium | reverse complement strand
GCGCGGCTGATACCTGCCTGGCTGCAACTCCTCCAGCTTGAGCGTCTTGAGAACATCGCCGCTACCGGCTTCCTCGTCCTTGGCCAGCAACGCATCCAGCCCGCGTCCCAATCCTTTCATCCTTGTTTCCTTGTCACGGTCTAGGCAAGAGTCACGGCCGAACGCAGCAACAGCTCATCCGCCAAGGCCAAATATGCCTGCGAACCCTTGCAGGCCTTGTCCAGGTTTACCGCCGGCGCGCCATAGCTGGGCGCTTCCGCCAGACGCACGTTGCGCGGAATGATGGTGGCATACAGTTTGTCGCCGAAGTGCTGCTGCAATTGCGCCGAAACCTGTTGTGCCAGCGAGTTGCGCGGATCGTACATGGTGCGCAGCAGGCCCTCGATCTCCAGCCGCGGATTCAGGTGCTTGCGCACCTTGCGGATGGTTTCGACCAGATCGCTCAGGCCTTCGAGGGCGTAGTACTCGCATTGCATCGGGATCATCACCGCATCGGCGGCAACCAGGCCGTTCAGCGTCAGCAGGTTGAGTGCAGGCGGGCAGTCGAGCAGGATGAAATCGTAGTCGGATGTGATCGCGGCGAGCGCGGATTTGAGCCGTGTTTCGCGCTGTTCGAGATCCACCATTTCGACTTCGGCCCCGGCCAGCTCGCGGTTGGCCGGCACCAGGTCGTAACCACCGCTTTCGGACTTCTGCCGCACCGATTGCACTGTTGTCAGCCCGAGAAGCACCTGGTACACGGAGCGCTCCAGATTGCGCTTGTCGATGCCGCTGCCCATGGTGGCGTTCCCCTGCGGATCGAGATCGACCAGGAGCACGCGCTTGCCCGCTGCGGCAAGCCCGCCGGCAAGGTTGACGCTGGTCGTTGTCTTGCCCACCCCGCCCTTCTGGTTGGCGACCGCGAGAATACGCGAACTCATCAGATCGATTCCGGCAGGCTCGCCGCCGGTTCTTCTTTTCCGATCAGCGCCAGATGCCGCGCGCCGTCCAGGCCCGGGATCGCGAGCGGCAGCACCTGCCTCACCTTGAAACCCGGTGGGAGCTTGTCGATTTCCTCATAGGGGTGCAGTCCTTTCATTGCCGCAAACAGTCCGCCGGGCGCGAGCAGATGCTGGGTAACGCGCACGAATTCGCCCATATCGGAAAAAGCGCGCGAAATGATCACATCGAACCGGTCCTGGGTCTGCCAGGTTTCCACGCGTTCGGCACATACCTCGACCTTGTCGAGCCCAAGCTCTATCACCGCTTGGTTGAGGAAGGCCGCCTTCTTGTGATTGCTGTCGAGCACGGTGACATGCAATTCCGGGTTCGCCAGCGCCAGCGGAATGCCGGGCAGCCCGGCGCCGCTGCCTACATCGAGCAGGCGCTTCGCGTGCAGATGCGGCGCCACCGCCAGGCTGTCGAGCAAGTGGTGGCTGACCATTTTTTCCGGTTCGCGTATGGCGGTAAGGTTGTACACCCGATTCCATTTTTCTATCAGCGCTATGTAGGCCAGCAGGCGCCGCTGGGTGTCGTCCGGTAGCGTCAATCCGAGTGCGATGAGTCCGCGCTTGAGCTGATCCGCCGTGTTCATGCCGCAGGCCTCTCGGCCCGGGAAACGTCCGGCGGCGCATCATCGCGCTTACGCGCACCGCTGCCGTCCTCTGCGCCGTCGTTTTTCGTCGCCGGCTCGCGCGCAGGCCCAAGCGCAAAGCCACGCTTCAGATGCACCAGGAGCAGAGAAATAGCAGCCGGTGTCAGCCCCGAGATGCGCGAAGCCTGCCCGATCGTTTCGGGTTTATGCTGGTTGAGCTTTTGCTGCACTTCGCGCGACAAGCCGCGCACGCTACGGTAGTCGAGGTCGCCAGGCAGCGCCGTGTCTTCATTCTGCTCACGCCGGTGCACCTCGTCGAGCTGGCGCGCGATATAGCCGTCGTACTTGACCTGGATTTCGACTTGTTCAGCTACCATCGGGTCAGGGACAGGTCCGCCTGCGCCGGGCAGGGACATCAGACTGGCATAGCTCACATCCGGGCGGCGCAGCAGATCAGTAAGTGCATACTCTCGCTCTATCGCTTTACCCAAGACCCTCTCGGCGTCTGCTTCGGGCAGGACTTTGGGGTTGATCCAAGTCGATCGCAGCCGCTCGAGCTCCTTTGCAACGGCCTCGCGTTTGCATTCGAACTGTTGCCAGCGGGCATCGTCAACGAGGCCAAGGCTGCGTCCGATTTCGGTCAAGCGCAGGTCCGCGTTGTCCTCGCGCAGCATCAGCCGATACTCCGCGCGGCTGGTGAACATGCGATAGGGTTCGGACACGCCGCGGGTTATCAAGTCGTCGACGAGCACGCCGATATAGGCTTGGTCACGACGTGGGGACCAGCCGTCGCGTCCCTGTGCCTGCAGCGCCGCATTGATGCCGGCAAGCAGGCCCTGTGCCGCAGCCTCCTCGTAGCCGGTGGTGCCATTGATCTGCCCGGCAAAGAACAGGCCGGGGATCGCCTTGGTCTCGAGCGTAGCCCTGAGTCCGCGCGGATCGAAGTAGTCATACTCGATGGCGTAGCCAGGACGCAGAATATGCGCCCGTTCCAAGCCTTTGACCGAGCGCACCAGATCGAGCTGCACGTCGAAAGGCAGGCTGGTCGAAATGCCGTTGGGGTAGAACTCGTTGGTCGTGAGTCCCTCAGGCTCGAGGAATATCTGGTGGCTCGCCTTGCCGGCGAAGCGATGGATTTTGTCTTCGATCGAAGGGCAGTAGCGCGGCCCGACGCCTTCGATCACGCCGGTGTACATGGGCGAACGGTCCAGGCCGGCGCGGATGATTTCATGCGTGCGCGCATTGGTGTTGGTGATCCAGCAAGGCAGCTGGCGCGGATGCAGTGAGCGATTGCCCATGTACGAAAACACCGGCGCCGGATCGTCGCCTGGCTGTTCCAGCGTCGCCGCAAAATCGATGGAGCGACCGTCCAGGCGCGGCGGCGTCCCGGTCTTGAGGCGGCCCACCGGCAGCTGCAGCTCGCGCAATCGCGCCGCCAGACTGAGCGAAGGGGGATCGCCCGCCCTTCCCGCCTGGTAATTGACCATACCGACGTGGATTAGTCCGGAGAGAAAGGTGCCGGTAGTCAGGACTACTGCCCGTCCGGCGAAGCGCACGCCCAGCTGCGTCACCACGCCGCTGACCCGGTCGCCGTCGAGCGTAAGATCGTCGACCGCCTGCTGAAACAAGGTCAGGTTCGGCTGGTTTTCCAGGCGCGTGCGGATGGCCTGCTTGTAGAGCAGCCGATCGGCTTGCGCCCGGGTGGCGCGCACCGCTGCGCCCTTGCTTGAATTGAGCGTTCGGAACTGGATCCCGGCTTCATCCGTTGCGATTGCCATGGCGCCGCCCAGCGCATCAACTTCTTTGACCAGATGTCCCTTGCCGATACCGCCAATCGACGGGTTGCAGGACATCTGTCCAAGCGTTTCGATGTTATGCGTGAGCAGCAAGGTATTGCAGCCGGCGCGCGCGGCCGCGAGCGCGGCTTCGGTGCCGGCGTGCCCACCACCCACCACGATCACGTCGAATTCCGAATGGAAATGCATATGTCTGCTGCGCTGCCGAAGAGGCGCGATTTTACGCTGATTCGCAGCAAACCGTAAGCCGTTGTTCCACGTGGAACGGGCAGAATCGTGGTGCTGGCGTATGCGCCGGGCGGCGCCCCTCACCCGGGACCGCCGGCAGCCAGCTCGCCCCAGGCGCGGATGTTCCACGTGGAACCGGGTACCGCGTCACGCTCCTGAGGGCGCGCCTCCGCCTACCCGGCGTGGCTCGAAACCAGGCCGAGATAACTCTCGATTACGCGCGGATCGGACGCCAGATCGACGCTCGGTCCCTCGATCACGATTTCGCCGGTTTCCAGCACGTAGCCGTAATCGGCCACCTGCAGCGCGGCGTGGGCATTCTGCTCCACCAGCAAGATCGATACGCCGGTCTCGCGCAGGGCCGCGATGACGTGGAAGATATCGCGCACGATCAGCGGCGCCAGGCCGAGGCTGGGTTCGTCCAGCATCAGCAGGCGCGGCCGGCTCATGAGTGCACGCCCCAGAGCGAGCATCTGGCGCTCGCCGCCTGAAAGCGTGCCAGCGAGCTGCCGACGGCGTTCCTGCAGGCGCGGAAACAAGCCATATACTTGGTCGAAATCTGCAGCGATGGTCTTGTCGCGTTTGCGGTAGCGGTGGAACGCGCCCAGTACCAGATTGTCCTCGACTGTCATGGCAGCGAACAGCTCGCGCCGCTCCGGCACCAGGCACAGCCCGCGGCCTACGCGCTGCTCCGGTTCCACGCGCATGATCTCCTTGCCCGCATAGACTATGCTGCCGTGAGACGGCAGCATGCCCATGAGGGCGGCCAACAAGGTGGTCTTGCCGGCGCCGTTGGGACCGATCACCGTCACTATCCTGCCCTCTTCCAGGCGCAGCGCGGCCTTGTGCACTACTTCGACATTGCCGTAGGCGACGCTCAGCTCGCGCACTTCCAGCAAGGTACTCATATCACCCCACCGAGATAGGCTTCGAGCACCCGCGGATCGCTCTGAATCGCCTGCGGCAGGCCCTCGGCCAGCTTTTCACCAAAGTCCATTACCACCAGCCGGTCCACCAGTTTCATCACGAAATCCATGTCGTGCTCTACCAGCAGCACGCTCATGCCTTCGGAGCTGAGTTTGCGCAGGAGCTCGGCCAGCGCGCGCTTTTCCTGATAGCGCAGCCCGGCCGCCGGCTCGTCTAGCAGCAGCAGGACCGGGTCCGCGCACAGCGCGCGCGCGATTTCCAACACGCGCTGCTGACCCAGCGCAAGACTGCCCGCCGTTTCATGCATGCTGGCCGCGAGCCCAACCCGCTCCAGCTGGCGTGCCGCCTCTGCGATCAGCATTGCCTCCTCGGCGCGCTCCAGATGCAGCGCGGCGCTGATGACGCCTTTGCTGCCACGCAGGTGTGCGCCTATGGCGACATTTTCGAGCACGCTCATCGCCGGCAGCAGATGCACCTGCTGGAAGGTGCGTGCAACGCCGTGCGACACGATGGCGCGCGCGGACAGGGTATCGATGCGCGCGCCACGGAAGTGGACTTCACCGCCGGTCAGCGGCAGCACGCCAGTGACCAGATTGAACACCGTACTCTTGCCAGCGCCGTTGGGCCCGATCAGACCGAGTATCTCCCCGCTGCCCATGGAAAAGGCCAATTCGTTTACCGCCACCAGGCCGCCGAACGCCTTGCGTACGCCATTTAGCGCCAGCAGGGGCTCCCCGGCGACG
>JAAOZY010000403.1 GCA_012274205.1 Betaproteobacteria bacterium | reverse complement strand
GGTTTACCGCGAGCTCCGGGGCGAAATAGGGAATTTCCTCGAGCAGGCGCTGCGCGTCCAGCGCCGACGCGCAGAAAACAATCAGGGGCTTCGCCTGCGCCGCCAGGCGCGCCAGCGCGAGCGCGTCGGCGGAGCCGTGCAGCTGGGTATAGCGGCGCTGTTGCAGCGTCGGCGTGTGCTCGGAGTTCATCGGGAAAAAGAGGGCCACGGGCGGGGCCTTGCACGGCGCTGCCCTGGGGTAGGCGATTCGGCTGACATCATAGTTTCACTAAGCTGTATTATAACGGCTCCGGCAGGCATTTATGATGAAAAAACAATGACGTCCGAGCGGTTTTTTGGTCTGGTCGCGGCCGCAGGCGCAGGCGAGCGCATGGGCCAGGCCAAACCCAAGCAATATCTCGAGGTGCTCGGGCGGCCGATGCTCTATCACAGCGTGAGCGCGCTGCTGGCGGATGCGCGCATCGACACCGTGTTCGTGGTGCTCGCCCCGACGGACGATGAATTCAAGCGATATGCCTGGGGCGAATTCGGCGAGCGCGTCGCGCCGCTGTACTGCGGCGGCGCGACGCGCCACGACAGCGTGTTGAACGGCTTGGTCGCCGCGTCCTCCGCGATCGAGCCCGACGACTGGATCCTGGTGCACGACGCCGCGCGGCCCTGCCTCGCGCCGCGCGAACTGCGGCGCCTGCTCGATACGCTCGCGGCGGACGAGGTCGGCGGTATACTCGCGGTGCCGGTGGCCGATACGCTCAAGCGCGCCGACTTTGCCGGCCGCATCCAGGCGACCGAGCCGCGCGAACAGCTGTGGCAGGCGCAGACGCCGCAGATGTTCCGCCACGGCCTGCTGCTGGAAGCGCTGGGCGGCACGGCGAAGTTGAGCGACGAAGCCGGCGCGGTCGAGGCTCTTGGGCTGAAGCCGAAGCTGGTGCAGGGTTCGGCGGCCAACCTCAAAGTGACCTACGCGGAGGACCTGCAGCTGGCGCAGTCCATACTGCGCAGCCGGGAGGCGCGCACATGAGAGTAGGGCAGGGATTCGACGTACACGCGCTGGTGCCCGGGCGCAAGCTGATCATCGGTGGTGTGCACATACCCTGCGAAAAAGGCCTGGATGGGCACTCGGATGCCGACGTATTGCTGCATGCGCTGTGCGACGCGCTGCTCGGCGCCGCGGCCATGGGCGACATCGGCGCGCATTTCCCGGACAGCGATGCGCGTTACAAGGACGCCGACAGCCGCGTGCTGCTGCGCGAGGTGAGCGCGCTGGTGCAGGAGGCGGGCTACCGCATCGTCAACCTGGACGCCACCATCATCGCCCAGGCGCCGAAAATGGCGCCGCACATCGACGCGATGGTGAACAATATCGCGGCCGATCTCGGCCTGTCGCGCGGCCAGATCAACATCAAGGCCACCACCACCGAGCGGCTCGGATTCACCGGGCGCGGCGACGGCATCGCGGCACAGGCCGTCGTCTTGCTCAACTGGGCAGTCTGAGCCCCCCTTGCAAAATGAAATTTTTCAGGGCGCAAGTCAGGGGAGCATGAGGGGAGTAATCCCCTCATATCGAAAACAACACTGAGGCGGGGCGCACCTGAAAAGCCTTTATACTTATGCTCGATTCCGGGCACGCCAGCCGCGGCACCCCGAACTTTTCTGAGGAAGCCAGCGCTTTGACCAAAAAATCCAGTTTCAGCTACGAGCAGCTGCTCGCCTGCGGGCGCGGCGAAATGTTCGGCGCGGGCAATGCGCAGCTGCCGCTGCCGCCGATGCTGATGTTCGACCGCATCATTTATATCAGCGAGAAAGGCGGCGCCTACGGCAAGGGGGAAGTCGTCGCCGAGCTCGACCTGCGCCCGGACCTGTGGTTTTTCGCCTGCCATTTTCAGGGCGACCCGGTGATGCCCGGCTGCCTCGGGCTGGACGCGATGTGGCAGCTGATCGGTTTTTACCTGGGCTGGATGGGGGGCAAGGGGCGTGGTCGCGCGCTGGGCTGCGGCGAGGTCAAATTCAGCGGCCAAGTGTTGCCGAGCGCGAAGAAGATCACCTATCGTATTAGCATGAAGCGCGTGATCCTGCGCAAGCTGGTGATGGGTATCGCGGACGCCGCGATGGAAGTCGACGGTCGCGATATCTATGCAGGCAAGGACCTGCAGGTCGGGCTGTTCACATCCACCGAGGGATTTTGAGGTAACCGCCATGCGCCGCGTCGTCGTCACCGGATTGGGAATAGTTTCCAGCATCGGCACCAACAAGGACGAGGTGCTGGCCTCGCTGCGCGCAGGCCGCAGCGGCATCGAAGCGGCACCCGAGTACCAGGCCCTGGGCTTTCGCTCGCAGGTGCACGGCCCGGTGCGCGTGAAAACCGAAGAGCTGATCGACCGCAAGCTGCTGCGCTTCATGGGCGACGCGGCGGCGTTCACCTACATCGCAATGACCCAGGCCATCGCCGACTCGGGCCTGCCGGAGAGCATGGTATCGAACGAGCGCACCGGGCTGATCGTCGGTTCGGGCGGCGGCTCGCCCGAGAACCAGGTCGAAGCGGCCGACCTGATGCGCGCCAAAGGCGTGAAGCGCGTCGGCCCCTACATGGTGCCGCGCTGCATGTCGAGCACCACCTCGGCCTGCCTCGCCACGCCGTTCCGCATCAAGGGCATGAACTACTCGATCAGCTCCGCCTGCTCCACCAGCGCGCACTGCATCGGCAATGCCTACGAGCAGATCCAGTGGGACAAGCAGGATATCGTCTTCGCCGGCGGCGGCGAGGAGGTGCATCCGTATCTGTCGATGCTGTTCGACGCCATGGGCGCGCTGTCCGCGAAGTACAACGACACCCCGACCCGGGCATCGCGCGCCTACGATGCCGACCGCGATGGCTTCGTGGTTTCGGGCGGCGGCGGCGTGGTGGTGCTGGAAGAGCTCGAGCATGCGCGCGCGCGCGGCGCGAAAATCTACGCCGAACTCGTCGGCTACGGCGCGACTTCGGACGGTTTCGACATGGTGCAGCCCTCGGGCGAAGGCGCGGTGCGCTGCATGCGCATGGCGCTCGCCGGCGTGGATACGCCGGTCGACTACCTCAATACCCACGGCACCAGCACGCCCGTCGGCGACCCGAAGGAGCTGGAGGCGGTGCGCGAAGTGTTCGGCGCGAGGATGCCGCTGATCAGCTCGACCAAGTCGCTCACCGGGCATGCGCAGGGCGCAGCCGGCGTGACCGAGGTGATCTATTCGCTGCTGATGCTGGAATACGACTTCGTCTGCGCCTCGGCCAATATCGAGAGGCTGGATCCGGCGGGCGAGGGCATGCCCATCGTGCGCGAGCGCGTCGACGGCGCCGGCCTCAACACGGTGATGTCGAACAGCTTCGGCTTCGGCGGCACCAACGCCTGCCTGGTATTCCGCCGCCTGAAGAACTGAAGCGATGGAGCACGCCGGCGCAGGCGCGCGGCTGTTCTTCGCGCTGTGGCCGGATGCGGAGCTGCAAGCGCGGCTCGCGGCGTGGGCAACGCACGCCGCCGGACGCGGCCGCGCGATGCGGCGCGAGAACATCCACCTCACGTTGGCCTTCCTCGGCGATACCGACGCGGCGCTTCTGCCCGGAATCAAAGCGCTTGCCGCCGAAGTGCGCGTCGAGCCGTTCCGCCTCGCGCTCGATCGCGCCGGCTACTGGAAACACAATCGCATCCTCTGGTGCGGCGCGGGCGCGGACCCGCCGGCGCTCACGGCCCTGGTCGCCGAGCTGCGCGCGCGCCTCGAAGCGGCGGGCATACGCTACGACCCCAAGCCCTTCGTTTCTCACGTGACGCTGGTGCGCAATGCGGGCGGACCGCCGGACACGCCGGCCTGGGTTTCGCTGGAGTGGGAAGCGCGCGATTTCGCGCTGATCGGCTCGACGCGCGTCGAGGGCCGCGTTACTTATCAGGTGTTGCAGCGCTTTCCGGCAGCGGCGGACTGACGCGCGTCCGTCTTCTCGCGCATCGGGGTGGCATGAGCCGGGTAGTCCGCGGCAATGCGGAAAGCGACAAAGTACTCCCGACCGGTATCCTCCCGTGAATTGATGGGCCGATAGCGGGGGAAGTCCGGACTGGGTACACTCCCACCATGGGCATGTACGAACTGCTTGCGACCCTATCCAATGGCAAGATCGACTACGTTCTGATCGGCGGCCTTGCGGTTGCCCTGCATGGCTACCAGCGCGTCACCATGGATGTGGACGTGGTGTTGGCATTGGACGACGAGAATGTTTCGAAATTTCTCGACTGCGCCAAGCGCGCAAACCTCGAGCCGGTGCTGCCGATTCCGATCGACTCGCTGCGCGACTCTGCGCTTATCGACCGATGGCATCACGAAAAGGGCATGCTGGCGTTCGCCTTGCGCGGGCCGGAGACGATGGCGACCGTCATCGACGTGCTGTTGCGACCGGTGGTTGCGTTCGACCAGCTCAAGCGCAACGCCGTCGTCAAGCGCGTCGGGTCGCTGTCGATTCCGGTGGCGAGCATCGACGACCTGATAGCCCTGAAAACCGGGACGGGCCGGAGCAGGGACGTGCTGGATATCGAAGAGTTGCGCCGCATCAAGCTGCAGCTTGCGAAAGGGCAGGATGGCGCGGATTGAATTGACGCCGGAAGAGAACCTTCAGCTCCTGCGCGAGATCGAGGAGAATCGCGCCTTCATCCTGCTCGCCTATCAGTCTGATCCGGCGCTGTTGAAGGTGGCGGATCCGCAGATCAGGCGATTGTTCGAGAATATTCAGGAAGCAAGGCCGGAAAACGACGGCGGATAGTACCGGCGGGGTAATCGATCTGACCGCGCGGCGTGTCAGCCGCCCGGCTGCACGCCCTGCCGCAGCGGCAGGTTCACGCGCGCAATCAGGCCGCCGCCCTCGCGCGGAAGCAGCTCCAGCGTGCCGCCGTGGTGGCGTGCGATGCGATCGACGATCGCCAGGCCGAGGCCGGAGCCGCCCTTGCCGCTGCGCGCCTGCTCCAGGCGCGTGAACGGCTGCTTCAGGCGCTCGGCCTCAGCCGGCGGGATGCCCGGCCCGCGGTCGAGCACTTCGACGATCAGCCTGCCATTCTCGGCGCGCACGGCCACGCACACGTCCTTGCCGCCGTAGGCGAGCGCATTGTCCACCAGGTTGGAAATCAGGCGCTTGATGCCCAGGCGCCGCAGCGGCTGCTCCGGCACCGGCGCGAGCACCGCCTGCACTTCGTGGCCGAGGCGCTGCGCGCGCTCCACCACTTCGCGCGCCAGCGCCGCGAGGTCGGCTGGCTCGGCCGGCTCGTCGCTTTCGGCGCGCGCAAAGTCGAGAAACTGGCCGATGATGGAATCCATTTCGGCGATGTCGGCGATCATTTCCTCCTTGTCTTCGCTGTGGCTCATCTCCGTCGACAGGCGCAGGCGCGACAGCGGCGTGCGCAGGTCGTGCGACACCCCGGCGAGGATCAGCGCGCGGTCGGCATCGAGGCGCGCGAGGTCGCGCGACATCTGGTTGAACGAGCGCGCCAGGGTTTCGATCTCGGCCGGCCCGGCTTCGGGCAGCGGCGCCGGCATCTTGCCCTTGCCGATGTCGGCCGCGGCCGCGGCCAGCGCCTTCAGCGGGCGGTTGATGCGCGACACGATCAGCCATGCGCCCATGAGGGACAGCAGCAGCGCGAGCGCGGTCCAGCCCAGCCATTGCCACGGAAACGGCCGCTCGATGCGCTCGCGCGGCAGCATCACCCAGTACTCGTCGCCGTCGATGCGAAAGCTGATGAAGAATCCGCGCAGCCCGCCGAGGCCGTTGGCAAAGCGCGTGTCTTCGCCCAGGCGGCGGCTCACTTCCGCATGCAGCAGCTCCACGAAGGGCGATTCCGGCGATGGCGTCAGCGTGTCGCCGGGCTCGGCCGGATAGACGCGTATGCCTTCGCGCTCGGACAACTCGGTGAGCAGTTCGCGCCGCTTGTCCGCCTCCGCCGTGACCAGCGCGGCGCGGGTGAGATTGACCACGCTCACCACCATCTGCGCCAGCTGCCGCGCGCGCGGTTCGCGCTCGTAGCTGCGCAGGATCTGGAACCAGGCCGTGGCCGAGATCACCATCAGCAGGCTGATCAGCAGGAAGGAGCGCCACAGCAGGGTGCGCGGCGCGAAGCTCATCGGACTGCCCTTGAACTTCGCGCCGGGGATGGCGTTGCGCGGCGTCGCGCCGGCCTCACGCCTTGCCGTCCGGCACGAACACGTAGCCGAAGCCCCATACCGTCTGTATGTGCACCGGATGCGCCGGGTCGGGCTCGACCAGCTTGCGCAAACGCGAGATCTGCACGTCGATGGCGCGATCGAACACCTCGTACTCGCGCCCGCGCGCAAGCTCCATCAGCTTGTCGCGCGACAGCGGCACGCGCGGATGCGCCAGCAACACCTTCAGCAGCGCGAATTCGCCGGTAGTCAGCGCGATGGTGTTGCCCGCGCGTGTCAGCGCGCGCGTGGCCAGGTCGACCGTCACTTCGCCAAAACTCATCTGGCCTTGTTCGAGCGCGGGCGCGCCCGGCGGCTGCGGCGCTGCGCGCCGGCGCAGCACGGCATGGATGCGCGCCACCAGTTCGCGCGGGTTGAACGGCTTGGGCAGGTAGTCGTCGGCGCCCATCTCCAGGCCGACGATGCGATCGACGTCATCGCCCTTGGCGGTCAGCATGATGATCGGGATCGCGTCCTTGGCGCCGCGCATGCGCCGGCACACCGACAGGCCGTCTTCGCCCGGCATCATCAGGTCGAGCACCATCAGGTCGAAACGCTCGCGCGCGAGCAGCTTGTCCATGCCCGGCGCGTCCTGCGCGACGTGCACGCTGAAGCCCTGTTCGGACAGATAACGCTTGAGCAGGTCGCGCAGCCGCAGATCGTCGTCGACCACCAGGATTCTTGTCTTTACTGTAGCCATATGCGTATCGTAATCAAAACCGCGGCCGGCAAGGGGGCTATCGGTAAGAAAGCGTGTCAAGCCGCGCTCGGCTTACAATTTATTACAAATTGCGCGCCGCCACTCATACTTTCGACAGGCCGGCGCGCTAGTATGCTTTCGTTGCATGGGGGTTGTTTCGATATGAGGGCATAACTCCCCCGCATACTCGCCTAAATTGGGCGTTGCAAAATATTATTTTGCAACGGATTCTGAGAGCCCTGGAGGGGCCGGACATGAAATTGCTGAAAATCGCTTACTGGGGTCTGATCGCAGCCGGCATCGCGATTCCGGCGGGCACGTTCGCGCAGGGAATGGGATTCAGACCCCCGGTTCAGGATCAGCGCGCGCAGTCCGGGCAGCAAGGCGGAGCGGCGCCGCCGATGCCGAGGCGCGACCTGCGTGACGGCGGCGGCATGGGGCAGGGCGAGCGCGGCCATATGAGCCCGGACCAGCGGCGCCAGCTGCGCCAGGACATTCAGGACGCGGGCAAGGACATCTATCGCGGTCCGCGCCAGGGGCGCGGGGACGGGCGCCGCGCCGAGCGGCGCTGAGGCCCGCGTACGTCGCCGCTGCAGCGCGCTAATTGGGCTGCGGATCGGCAGCGCGCACCTGCTTCAGCGCGACGGCCAGTTTCATGTCCGCGCCCAGGATGTGACTGCGCAGCCATTCGCCGAGAAACTCGGTGAGCGCAGGGACATTGATCCTTCCGCCTGCATCCAGCACTTTCTTCAGCTCGATCACCTGCTTCAGCAGCTTCGCATGCTCGGTTTGGTGCGCCATCATGGCGACGTAGTCGATGCGCCGCATTTCCGCTTCCTCGCGGCCGAAGTGCTCGTTGCTGTAGGCGACGAGTTCATTCATCGCATCGGCCAGGGGCGCGCCGCCCGGGCCGTCTTCCATCGCGTCGAACAGCGCGTTGACCAGCTCGACCAGTCTGTGGTGGTCGCCGTCGATCAAGGTGTTGCCGGTGTACAGGTTCTTGGTCAGGATAAATTGTGTCATGCGCGTATCTCCGTCATGCAGCGCGGCCCGCACGCGGCGTAGAAGCGCTCCGCCACCGCCGCTGCCGGCCTGAATGAGAAAATTCTGCGCGCCCCGGGCGCGGAGGCTTTGACTTGAGTCAATGTAATTCAAATCAACGGGCGAGTTCGGGTCCCGGCAGGCGGACTGCACCGCCAGGTGAACGTTTGCCATCAGCCGCGCCCGCGTGCGGGCGTCGGCTGGATTGAATGTTTATGCATTTTTGACCTCGATAAACCATTTGGGCTGCATTTCATCGAAGTCTGTTCGAATATTGGAAGCCAAGTAACCGGCTGAGTCCAGAACGAAAGATTGACCATCTACGCGCCTGAAAACTACCCAGTGCCAGAAATCCTTGCCTTCTTCCTGATGATGCTTGATGGACAACAATGCCAGATCGGGCAATGCATCCCAAGATTCAAACGGTGCTTCATCCTTGCGGGTTTCAACGCCTGCGCTGAACAACATGCGTCGAACATACTGCGTATCCGACCACAGCGACTTATCCGACGCATGGATTCCCATGGCGTTGGCTATGACCTTCATTTCTGAATAAGTCTTACCAAGAATGTTGGCAACCGATGCGATTCCGCATCCGGTGGTTTCTTCTTGTACTACCGGCTCACGCACTGGCAGCTCCTCAATGCATAAGGTGTTGTGTTGTGCGGCGTGCCGCTACAGAAGCCAATTGTGGCACGGCGCTTCCGGTGCGTCCGCACCAACTAAAGTTGGGCACCCGCGCTGCGAGATAATACGTGCTTATCGCCCGACGCAGCGAACTGAGAATCCTGTGCCACGGACTTGCACCGGAATGGCACGCCAATCGCCACTCCGGCGCCGAAGAAAGGAATGTTCCTGCAACCACATGATGGCCGCAGAATGGCTGTGGCAGCCAGTCTCCAGCCAGTCTCCACCGCAATAGTGCCGCAGCCATCGGATGCCTCCTCCGATGATCGAACGATAAAGCTCAGTCCAGATTCTTCAGCAACAGGTTCCAGAACGCGAGCCGCCGCTCGAGCGTGGACACCAGCAGGTATTCGTGCAGGGTGTGCGCGCCGTCGCCGTCGACGCCGAGCCCGTCCAGCGTCGGCACGCCCAGCGCGGCGGTGAAGTTGGCGTCGCTGCCGCCGCCGGTCATGGGCGCATCTTCGAGCGCGAAGCCGGCCGCGGCGGCCCAGGCCTGCACGCGCACGAGCAGCGCGGCGGCGGCGCCGGTCTTGACCATAGGCGGGCGGTTGAGTTCGGCATCGATGTCCAGGCGTACGTCCGGCCCCACGGCTTTCATCGCGCCCATGGTTGCGAGCAGGTATTCGGCCGCCTGCATGTCGGGTACGCGAAAATCCACCACGGCTTCGCATTGCGAAGGCACGGTATTGCTGACGCTGCCGCCGGCGATGGTGCCGACGCTGACGGTAATGCCGCGTGCATAGTCGGTCATGGCCTCCAACGCCAGCACTTGGTGCGCCATTTCGCGGATGGCGCTGCGGCCCAGCTCGTGCTGCATGCCTGCGTGCGCCGGCCGGCCATGGACCTTCAGGTGCAGCAGGCCGGTGCCCTTGCGCGCGGTGACGCACTTGCCGCGATCGGCGCGCGCGGGCTCGCACACCAGCGCGTAGCGCGCCTGCCGGGCGAAACGCTCGGTCGTCGCACGCGAGTGGCTGCTGCCGGTCTCTTCGTCCGGCACCAACAGGAAATCGACCGGCAAGGCGCTGGAACCGGGCGCGGCGAGCCGGCCCAGGGCGGTGAGGGCGAGGTAGGCACCGCCCTTCATGTCGTAACCGCCGGGGCCGTACAGCCGGTCGCCCTCGATGCGGCAGGGGTTCTGCTGCAGCGTGCCGACCGGATGCACGGTGTCCAGATGACCCAGGATGAGGATACCGGCGCGGCCTTCACCGGCGGTGCGGTTGTTGATGTGCAGCAGCGGGCCGGTCGCGTTGCCCAGTGGGATCAGCTGCGCCGCCAGCCCGGCCGCTTCGGCGTGCTGCTTCACCATGGCGGCCATGGCGGCGAGGCCCGGGGGCGAGCTCGACGGCGATTCGCAGCGTATCCAGCTCTGGATGCCGGCGGCGATGTCGGCTGCGGTGGGTGTGGCGGTCATGGCTTGTTCCTTCGATTTTTGTGATTGAGGGGAGAGGGACGCCATGCGTCTTGCGGCCGTTGCGGACTGCGTTCTAAGCCAATCCCTTCTGCTTGAACAGCGCGACGAACTTGGAGTCGGTATCCATCATGTGTTAGCGCCACCAGATCTTCAGGAATTCGAGCAGGTCCCTGGCCGGGTCCGATTTGCCGTCACGCAGCGCGCTTTCATAATGATCGGCGAAGTCGCTGACCTTCTGGATCAGCGCGTCGTGCTCGCGCTTGTGCTCCTCCGCGTCCGGGTAGTCGAACTCGGCGAAATATTTCTCTTCCATGCTGAAATGCGTCGCCGTGTACACGATCAGCTCGTCCAGTATCCCGCTGACGGCATCGGCGCCCCTGCCTTCCACCGTCGCCTCGTGCAGCCGGTTGATGATCTCGATGAGATGCTGGTGCTGCCGGTCGACCACGGCTATGCCCAGCTTGAGGCTGTCATCCCACTTGATCAGTGTCATGTTTGATATGGTGACGCGAGACCGGTGTAAGTGAGCATTCTAGGCTGATCGGCTTGACTCATGGCCGTGCGGCGCGGACGGCGCGCGCGGCGCTAGCCGTCCTGCGGGATGCCTTTGTCTATGCAGGCAGCGCGGCCTCGACCAGTCTGGACCAGTAGGTGGCGCCGATGGGCAGCAAGGCGTCGTTGAAGTCGTAGTTGGAATTGTGCAGCTCGCACGGCCCCATGCCTGCATACGCGTCTGCCCGGTGATCGCCTCCGCCATTGCCGACGAAGAAATAGCTGCCGCGCACCTTTTCCAGGTAAAAGGAAAAGTCCTCGGACCCGGTATGCTGCGGCGTCGCGCGGTCGACGTGATCGGCGCCGAACAGCTTTTCGGCCAGATTCGCGGCGAACTCCGTTTCCTCGGGCCAGTTGATCAGCGGCGGATAGCAGCGCACGAAGTGCAACTCGCCGGTGGCGCCGTGCGCTTCACTCAGCTTGGTCACGGTGCGGCGCATATTGTTTTCCAGCAGATCGAGCACTGCGACGCTGTAGGTCCTGAGCGTTCCGCGTATCACGGCCTGCGCCGGAATCACGTTGTAGGCGTCGCCCGCGTGTATCTGCGTGACCGACAGCACGGCGGTGTCGATCGGGTCCTTGTTGCGCGTAATGAGGCTTTGCAGCGCCTGCACCATTTCCGCGGCGATCAGGATCGGATCCACGGTCTTGTGCGGCTGTGCCGCATGGCCGCCCACGCCGTTGATCACGATATCGAAACGGTTGCTCGAAGCCATGGCCGGCCCGGAGCGAAAACCGAAAACGCCGAGCGGCACGCCCGGCAGATTGTGCATGCCGTACACCACGTCGCAGGGGAAGCGCTGGAACAAGCCGTCGTCGATCATGGCCTTGGCGCCGGCGTTGCCGCCTTCCTCGGCCGGCTGGAAAATGAAATTGACCACGCCGTCGAATTTCCCGTGC
>JAAOZY010000402.1 GCA_012274205.1 Betaproteobacteria bacterium | reverse complement strand
GTCAGGTTGCTCGCCATGGAGTTGACGCTGTCGGTCAGGTCCTTCCACGTGCCTGATACCCCCTCGACCACCGCCTGGCCGCCGAGCTTGCCTTCGGTTCCCACCTCGCGCGCGACGCGCGTCACTTCGGAAGCGAACGAGCGCAGCTGATCGACCATGGTGTTGATCGTGTTCTTCAGCTCCAGGAATTCCCCGGTCACGTCGACCGTGATCTTTTTCGACAAATCGCCTTTCGCCACCGCGGTCGTGACATCGGCGATGTTGCGCACCTGGCCGGTCAGGTTACCCGCCATGGAGTTCACGCTGTCGGTCAAGTCCTTCCAGATGCCGGCTACGCCCTTGACCCTGGCCTGTCCGCCCAGTTTCCCCTCGGTGCCCACCTGCCGGGCGACGCGCGTCACCTCGGAAGCAAACGAGCCGAGCTGATCCACCATCTTGTTGACTGTTCTCGCGGCGCGCAAAAACTCGCCCTGCAGGGGCCGGTCGTTGACCTCGAGGGCCATGGTCTGGGACAGATCGCCCTGTGCGACCGCCCCGATGACGCGCGCAGTTTCGCTGGTGGGATGGACCAGATCATCGATCAGGGCATTGATCGAACCGATCGAATCTTTCCAGAATCCCTTGACCTCGCCCAGGTTCGCGCGCTGTTTCAGCTTTCCCTCCTTGCCGACGGACTGGCGCAAGCGCGCCAGTTCCTGCGCCACCCCCGCATTCAGCTCCACCACCTCATTGAAGGTTTCCGCCAGCTTTCCCGGCAGCCCGGTCCAATCGAGAGGCAGGCACGCAGAGCTGTCGCCTTTCTTCAATGCGCTAAGCGCCAACACCATGAGCCGGACTTGGGCAGCCGAGACGGTTTCGCGTGCAAGGACGTTCATTACAGCCCTCCGAAGGAGAAAACCTGCTGCGATGCGGGTGCATAGGAAAAGGCAAAAGCGGCCAAGCGCCGAAACGGGCTTCCGCCCGCACTCCCCAGATGAATCTCAAACCTGCATCTCGAGCGCCCCTGCCTTTTTCCCTGCGGAGTCCGGGACGCAGGTTCATATGGTGCAGATACTCCGACAACCCGCCGACACCGAATGTAGGAATAGTCTGATTGGCGTGTCGGACATTGTCCTACATCGGCCTTGCGTGTGCCCAGGCGTGATTCACAGGCGTCGAGACCTGCCGGTGTTGAACATCCATCGGCGGTTCATCTGAACTTGCGGCACCGCTGACTCGCACAGTCGCGGTGCACAACTGTGTAATGCTTACACGAAGCGCTGTAAGCCTTACCTGGGCCGGCCCGGCGGCCATCTTGCAAGAATCGCCTTCCCACGATGTAAGTATCGCCCCTAACCGGATCGCCGGACATGGATCGCAGCCCACGCCCGCCGTTTATCCTCTCGGCAAACGCGCACTGTCGGCAATCGTCCTACGGGAATAGGCGCAGTCTGACATCGGAATCAGGCATCTGCCGATGCTGTAGGGTTTTCCATGCAAGGATACTTCTACGGCAAATCGTACAAACTCCCAGGAGCCAGCGATGACGACTGAACTTAACATCGATGCGAGCGTTCCGCTTAACCCAAACAGCGTTAGGGCGCTGCACGCGGGCCTGGTGAACGGGGATCCGGGCTGCCAGTATCCCGGCATACGCGGACCGTCCCGCCTGGGCAATCCGCTTGGCGAATCCGCGCCGATGCGCAGCCTGTTCAAGCTCATCGAGAAGGTGGCGCCGACGCGCGCCAGTGTGCTGATCGCCGGCGAAAGCGGCACCGGCAAGGAACTTGTGGCGACGACCATTCACGAAAGGAGCAGGCAAAGCGACAAGCCTTTTGTCGCGGTGAATTGCGGCGCCATCCCGGCAAATCTCATCGAAGCCGAACTGTTCGGCCACGAGCGGGGTTCCTTCACCGGGGCAGTGCGCATGCACCGAGGATACTTCGAGCGCGCAGCGGACGGCATACTGTTTCTCGACGAAATCACCGAGATGCCATTGGAAATGCAGGTAAAACTGCTGCGAGTGCTCGAGTCCGGTGTCTTTTACCGTGTCGGCGGGGATGAGGAGATCGAAGTCCGTGTGCGAGTAATCGCCGCAACCAATCGCACTCCTGGAGAAGCTGTGGCGGCCGGCTTGCTGCGTGCCGATCTGCTGTATCGATTGGCAGTGTTCCCGATCGAGGTGCCTGCTTTGCGCGAGCGCGGAAACGACATCGAATTTCTCGCGCAGCGATTCCTGGACCAGCTGAATGAAGACGACGGCACGCAAAAAGGATTCTCGGCGGCCTCGCTGCAGTTCCTGCGCGAATACCGCTGGCCCGGGAACGTACGCGAACTGAAGAACGCGGTTCATCGTGCCTACATTCTGTCCGACCAGTCACTCGAAGTCGCCGCTGCGGTGGTCAGGTCCAATATCGCCGCTCCCGCGATTGCCGGGGATTGCATCGCAGTGCAGTTGGGCAGCACGCTCTGCGACGCGCAGCGCAGCCTGATTTTCGCCACGCTCGAGTGCTGCGGCGGCAACAAGACACGCGCGGCGGAAGTACTCGGGGTAAGCGTGAAGACCCTGTACAACCGGCTCAACGAATATCGAATGAGCCGCGCAGGGCAGGGTGAACCCGCCCGACTGGTGAATGCCGGAATTGCAGCGCTGCCCGGGTAACAGCTTCAGCTTGCGCGCGCGCTCACCTGGCCTGTGATCAGAGCGTGGCGAGTGGCATACCAGTTCGCCATCGCCTGCAATTCTGTCCAAACCGCGCGGGGAATCAGTCGACCGCGGCAAACATCATTTGAGCCGCATGTCGTTGCTCACGGCCTTCACGCCCTTGACGCCGCTGGCGACCCTGACTGCCTCGTTCATGGCGTCCCGGGATCGCACGAAGCCGCTCAACTGCACGGTGCCCTTGAACGTCTCGACGTTGATTTCGGCGACTTTGAGGGCCGGACTATGCAATATCGCCGCCTTCACCTTGGTGGTGATCAAGGTGTCGTCGGCGTACTCTCCCGTGGCTTCTTTCTGAGGCGTACCGGCACAACCCGCGGCGGACGCCAACATTGCAGCGACGAATAGAACGCGAAATAGCTTGATTGATGTCATGGCTGGACTCTCCTAAGAAAACAGATGCATCCCGGCAGCGCAAGGATCAGCAAGATCAGGAGAACTATTCCCAACGACACCTTGCTCTTCCTCGTATCTGCACAGTGCGCACTGTTTGCGAGCAGCATCCGTGCCAGCCTACCGGCGAGCGTTTTTTTCTCGCGCTATTCATCGATCTGCGAATGCCGACGCGTTTTGCGGCCGTGCGCAATCACGGTCATTCACGTAAGAATTACTCGACCATCCGGTAAGGTTTGCGCGTACGGCACGGCTGCGTCCGCGATCCCTGGCGAACGCTTATCGCTCACCGCATCCTGCGGAGTAGGAATTCCGCCGACAGAACTTTTGCGGATTGGCGGCTATGCTCCGGGCGGTTTTGCGATATTCACCTGCATAGGGCGCAACATGACAAAAACTTCCTTGCGCGCCGCCGACCCGGTGGTCCCGGACACCCTACCGCCCGATGCCGTAGGGCGCACTCTGAGCGCGCTCGAGATGTCGCAAGTCGTGGTCGGCGTCGGAGCGGGACTGCTGCTGCTGCACTGGAGCAAGGGCTTCTTCGCGCCTCTGCTGTTCGGCATACTCGTGAGTTATGCGTTGCGCTTGCCGGTCAATGCGCTCGAGCGGAAACGCCTGCCGCGCGCGCTCGCCGCGGCGATCATGCTGTGCACGGCGACGGCCCTGACCGCGAGCGTGGCGTATTCGCTGCGCGGCGACATGCTTGAATTGGTCGAGCAGTTGCCCAGCGCCGCCGGCAAAATTCGCAGCCGGGTGCAGGGCAACCCGTCGACCGGTGCGAGCCCGCTGGCGAAAATAGGTCGCGCCGCGACTGAGCTGGAAAAGGCGGCGACCGAAGTGACGGGCGGCACCGCGCCTGCGCGCGCCCCCCCCAGTCAGGGTAATGGCCTGGGCTTCATCAAGCAGTTTCTGCTGGTACAAACGACCAGCGCAATGACCACCCTGCTTCAGGTGGCGTCCGGGCTGCTTATCGCATTCTTCCTGTTGACCGCAGGCTCCGCGTTTCGCCGCAAACTTACCCGGCTCGCCGGGCCTTCCCTTGCCCGACGCCGCGCTACGATCGACATGCTCAACGAGATCGATACCCACATTCAACGTTATCTCCTGGTCATGATTGCAACCAACGTTCTTGTCGGACTGGCCACCTGGGGGTTGCTGGCCGTCATCGGCGTAGAGCGTGCGCTGCTCCTGGGCGCCATTGCAGGCTTGTTCCATATCATTCCCTATGCCGGCTCGGCGCTGGCGGCGACGGCAGCCGCGATCGTCGCCATGCTGCAATTCTCCGACCTGCAGCAGGTCGGCATGGTCGTGGGCAGCGTCCTCGGCATTGCCGCGGTGATCGGGCTCGGCGTCAATACCTGGCTCCAAGCCTATACCCTCAGGATGAACTCCGCGGTCGTAATTGTCGCCGTGCTTTTTTTCGGCTGGCTCTGGGGCGCCTGGGGGCTGTTTCTCGCGGTCCCGCTGCTCGCGGTCCTGAAGACGGTTGCAGACCGGATTCCCCAATGGCAGGTGATCGCCGAGTTTCTTGCCGAATAGAGAATTCCTGCATGCGTTCAATAAGAGCCTATTTCAATATGAGGGGATACATCCCCTCATGCTCCCCTAGGTCAGGGGCCATTTCAATAATTCTGAAATGGCCTCTAAGCATTTTCAGAAATTGTTGGCATTTTCCGGCCGAAGCTCCTGGCGGTGTGATTTCCGTCACGCTTTGTGCCCCGGACTGGCGGCAAGTCAGACAAACGCTTACAACAGAGTCGGTGTCCGGCCTATACGGACCCCGCGTCGGCGTGCTTATGCTGGAACCGTTGCATGAAGGATGGAAGCAGCCATTGTGATCGGCAACATGCGCCGCTGCGCAGAGGTGCACGGGGTAAGCGCAAAGATTCTGTACAAGCGGCTATCAGCATGCAATCATTGCAGCGGTATCGTTCCGCTGTCGGTGGTGTAGGCGGGCGAACCCCCGCCTGCGGGAGCGCGACAAATGCCCAGATCAGACACGAGTTCACCGGCACGAGGCATTGCGTCTTCGCCTGGAAGCGGGCCGCAATCTGAGATTTTTAGTCATGCGTCTCCGGGCACCATGATACGAATCCTCATTGCCGACGACCATGCCGTCGTTCGTGCCGGCATCCGCCAGTTCATTGCAGGCCACGAGGATCTGACGGTGGTCGCCGAAGCAGCCAACGGCGCGGAAGTGCTCGAATGCATCCGCAAGGGCGAGCTGGACGTGGTTGTCCTGGACATTTCCATGCCGGGCCGCAGCGGGGTGGATACCCTTAGAAGCCTTAAGCGAGCTCGTCCGGAGCTTCCTGTTTTGATACTTTCTGGGTTTGCCGAGAATCTGTACGCGGTCAATTTGCTGCGTGCCGGTGCGGCAGGATATGTCAGCAAGGAGGCCGCCGCCACCCAGCTCGTCGCTGCCATCCGCATGGTTGCCAAGGGACGCAAGTATGTCAGCCCAGCGGTAGCGCAATTGCTGGCCGAAGGGCTGTCCATCAAGGACCAGGACCAGCCGGTACACAGCAAGCTGTCGCAACGGGAGTTCCAGATCTTTTGCAAACTTGCAAAGGGCCAGGGCGTCTCGAAAATCGCGGAAGAGCTGTTTCTGTCGGTCAAGACCGTCAGCACCTACCGCAGCCGGATCCTTGACAAGACCGGAATGAAAACCAACGCGGACCTGACGTATTACGCGATCAAGAACGAACTGATCAACTAGCCCGAGGTTGAAGAAGCGGCACGCCCCATTCATATCTCCCATCGCAGAGGCTGCTGAAGAACGCTTCCCCTGAAGACCTCCGCCAAGCCACGCCCGCTTCGCGATCAAACATCGTTTTTCAGCAACCTGGTGGATTTTCAATCGAACGCGCAGCGGCGGATCGGTCGTTCCTCGCGCGCGGTTTCAGTCCTGGAGGCCGAAACCTCGACGTTCGCCTTCCTGTTCCTCATTTTCGTCTTCCGCGGCTTTTGCGTAGCCTAAGGTTCGCATCACCGGTCCGGCGAGCGCGTTGGCACGTGGAAGCCGCCGATCCGATCCGCCCGCGTAGCGTTTAGTCCTACAGTCAAAACCGTGCTTGGCTGATACATCCCATTCCGGCGCTCGGTCACCATGACGTCGAACTTGCCGAAGTTCAATTGACCAACGGAGATAGCCATGTGCAAGCTCGACAATTTCGACGGTAACCAACTTCTAACCTCGTTGCTCGCGACCGGATGCGAGGAACTGCGTGCGCGACTCGAACCGATTTCGCTTGCGTTTGGCGATGTCCTATACGAAGCGAAGAGCAAGCTGGTGCACGTGTATTTTCCGACCACCTCGGTAATGTCCCTGCTTTCCGTGATGGAAAACGGTGCGACAGACGAAATCGCCTTCGTCGGCGGCAAAGGAATCGTCGGTGTCCCGCTCTTCCTCGGCGGTGGAATTTCGCCGCATCGTGTGGTGGTGCGCCGCGCGGGCTACGCGTATCGGCTGAACGGGGAGCTGCTGCTTGAGGAGTTCAACCGGTCCAGCGCCATGCAAAATCTGCTGCTGCGCTATACGGGGGTGATGTTTGCGCAGATATCGCAGGCCATCGTGTGCCATCGGCATCATTCCATTCATCAGCAATTCTGCCGCTGGCTGCTATCCAGCGTTGATGGCTTGCCTTCGGGCGAATTGTGTCTTACGCATGAATGGATAGCGCTAATGCTCGGCGTGCGGCGGGAATCGATCTCCAAGGAGGTTTGCGTGCTGCAAACCGCAGGATTGATTCAAAGCGGGCGCGGCAGGATCGTCGTGATCGACCGGGCAGGGCTGGAGGCGCGGGCTTGCGAATGCTACCGCGGGATAAAGGCCGCACTGGGCCGCCTCGCTGAAACCCCGAGCACGGTAGCCGCAGCAAGCGCCGTCTACCGCGCGAACGGGCGCTCTGCTGGCCGGTACCTGCCCGTAACCGGCGCAGCCAGCCGGGCGCGTATTGCCGCGGCGCTACCCGCATAGGCGGCATGCGCACTCACCGCGACACGCAACGTCGAAGCCATGCCGACAGCAAGCTGGCAGCCGGGGCTCATCGTGGCGTGGACACGGTCGCCGTCACCGCGCTGGTAATCCGACACAACTCAAGGAGAGGCTAATGAACAAGAATCTGATCGTCCCCAACGGGCTGCTGATGGCGACAGTGATTGCGCTGTCTGCCGCGGCGCCGCAGGTGGCCGCGCAAAATACCGATTCCTCCGCCTATGTCAAGGACACGAGCGGGGACATCGTCAGAAGCGGGTCCAACTTATGCTGGCATACAGGCTATTGGACTCCGGCAATGGCGATATGCGCATGCGACCCGGATGTGGCGCAAGCGTGCACGCGGCCCACTCCCATAGCGGCTGTCGCGCCGCCGCCACCTCCGCCGCAATCCGCGCCTGCGCCGACGCCGCGTGCAGTTACGCCCGTGCACCAGAAAGTGACACTGAAAGCCGATACGCTGTTTGACTTCGACAAGTCGACGCTCAGGCCCGAAGGCAGACGCGAGCTCGACGATCTGGTCAAAGAACTCAATATGATCGATATCGACTCGATCATCGACATCGGCCATGCGGACCGATTCGGGTCGGACGCGTACAACCTTAAGCTTTCCTTGAGGCGCGCGGAATCGGTGAAAGCGTATCTGGTGGGCAAAGGCGTGCCGGCCAACCGCATCTTCACCGACGGCAAGGGCGAAACGCAACCGGTCACCAGGCCCGGCGAGTGCAAAGGCCCGGCGACCAAGAAGGTCATCGCATGCCTGCAACCCGATCGGCGGGTTGAAATCGAAGTAATAGGCACGCAAACTCGATAGCGGATTGCGTCGCGTGCACCGCCCAAGCCCGGCTTGGGTGGTGCCTCGATCGGTCCCGGTTTCGGCGCCGATTCTATGAACTTGAATACAGTGCCGTGATCGCGGACGCTGAGGCGTATTCGCTGCCCGGGGTGTTTTGGCGCGAAGGGTCGGCCAACACGATTTCAGTGTCCATCGTCATTATTTCCGGCGAGTTCCACGCGGGGGGCTCCGCATTTTCGAATATGGCACGCGACGGCAGCCCCGTGCACCCACACAACACAAAGGCAAGCGCGAAAATGGGCAAGCCCGAACATCTGTGATAATTCAACGCATCCTCCCTGATACGACAAGCCAATTGATTGCGGTCTGTCCGTCGCATCCTGCATGGGGTGCCAAGGACACGCGGTAACATGCGAAAAACTTCAGGCAAGTATCGTCCTGGCATTCTTGCAGGTTTTGACACAGGTTAAGCTTCTCCCGCACGGCTGTAGGACAAACGCCTACGACAATTTCACGGTTCATCTTATATGAACCGGATGGTGGTGTTAATAGACTCATTTGCACAGTGCTAATGTGAGCGGCAATGAACCCACACATCAATTCGAGCGTGAGCACATCGGCGTCCTCGACGCCCCCATCCAAGCATCATCTGGGTGACACGGTCCCGGTCAAGAAAGCGGCTCCGGCACGGCGGCCGCTGCATGTATTCGTGGTCGAGGACGAAGCATTCATGCGCGAGCGCGTGATAGAAAAAATCGCCGCGAGCCGGGCGAAGATCGTGGAATATGCGGATTCCGCGGCGGCGGCGATTGCAAAGCTGCGTGAATTGCCGTGTGATGTGATCATCCTGGATCTTGAACTGAAGCAGGGTACGGGATTTCAGGTGTTAAGAGAAGTACGCGGCAATGGCAATTCCAGGCCTTGGATAATCGTTTTCACCAATTTCAGCGATGCGCATTTCCGCAAGCAGACCATCGCCCTCGGAGCGGATTTTTTCGTCGACAAGGCGCAAGGCCTGGACCGGCTGGGCGAAATCATTGATGGGCTTCCCCTCCCGAACGGCGGGGAATCAACTTAGAGCTGGTTTCAAAATGAGGGGATATCCCCCGAGGGGACTTTCCCGTCGAGCGCGATCGAGACCTTCGGGGCGCATCCCCTCATGCTCCCCCATGTCAGCCGCTGCAAAATTCAGATTGCAGCGGATTCCCAGACAAGCGTAAGCGGATTCTTCGGATATCCTGCGCGCCGAAATCGCTGTCGGCAATCGCTGTAAGAAATGACCGTAGGAACGCCTCCGACAATCATATCAGGCGTCTTCTCATAGTGGATCCGGACCGGATTCACTACATTGTGCTCATGCCAATACCAAATGTGGTCCAGGCGCTTTTCCGGGTATGGGTGAACTTCGGCCTAGCAGCATCCTGGCCTGACGGGAAGGCGAATCGGGGTTTCTTTCAAACGATTGCTAATGGAGGTTCATATGAAAATGAAAACGGCAAAATTGACTGTGATGTTCCTGGCCTGCGCCGCGGCCATTCCCGCTTTCGCGCAGAACACGACCGACTCGCGCTGCGGGATCACCAATTACGACGGCCGTCGCAACATGTTCACCATCATCAATCCTTCACCGGAAACGACAAATCAGCAATGCTTTATCACCGTGGTTCCGAAGCAATCCTGGCCGGGCGGGCTGCCGAACCTCACCAGTTCGCAAATCATCGAAGGCAACTATGAAGTTACGCTCTCCGGCGGCGGCGGCGGCGGCGGCGGCGGCGTCGAGGGCGCCGGCGGCGGTGGCGGTGGCGCCG
>JAAOZY010000063.1 GCA_012274205.1 Betaproteobacteria bacterium | reverse complement strand
GGGCTGTACCATTCTGCTGGAGAGCATGTGGCGCGAGAGCGCGGACAAGAGGATTTCCGCCACTTATATCGAAACTCACGATGAGCTGGTGAAGGCCGGTTTCAAGGTCATCGAGGTTCCGCTGGAGCGCGAGTGCCGCACCATCGTGTCCGACGCGAAGCGCGGCAAGAATATGTTCGCGCTCGGGATGCTGTGCAACATCTACAGCTTCGATCTGCAGCACGGCCGCGAGCAGATCGCCATCACCTTCGGCAAGAAAGACGCCAGCGTCATCGCGACGAACGTCAAGTTGCTGGAAGCCGGTTTCGAGTGGGCCGAAAAAAATCTGGAATTCAAGTATCGCATTCCGGCCACGCACGCGAGCGAGCCGCAGGTCGTCATCGACGGCAACACCGCGCTGGCGCTCGGCGTGCTGGCGTCCGGCATGGAAATCTGCGCGATGTATCCGATCACGCCGGCGACCTCGGTTTCGCATTATCTGAGCGCCGTGTTCGAGAAGGTCGGCGGCATCGTCCATCAGGCCGAGGATGAGATCGCGGCCTGCACCTTCGCGATCGGCGCCTCCTATGCCGGCAAATGCGCCGTCACCGTGACGTCGGGGCCTGGCTATTCGCTCAAGCAGGAAGGCATTGGGCTGGCGGTGATGGGCGAGATTCCGCTCGTCGTCATCAACGTGCAGCGTGGCGGTCCCTCGACCGGCCAGCCGACCAAGGTCGAGCAGGGCGATCTGATGACCGCGATCTTCGGCAGTCACGGCGATGCGCCCAAGGTCGTGCTCGCGCCTGGCACCATCGAGGAATGCTTCTATTCGGTGATCACCGCGCGCAAGATCGCCGAGACCTTCAATATGGTGGTGGTCATCCTCTCCGACACCAGCCTGGCCTCTTCGCAGACGCCGTTCCCGCGCCCGCAATTCAGCGAAGCCTGGCTGGCGCCGCCGATCGATCAGAGCGAAATTCCGCCAGGGCTCAAGCCTTACGACTGGAACGAAAAGACCGGTCTGGCGCGCCGTTTCATCCCGGGCCAGCCCGGCGGCATGCACACCTTGACCGGCCTGGCACATGACAACCTGAGTCATGTTGCCTATGACCCGGAGAGCAACGAAATCAGCATTCGCGCGCGCAGCCACAAGCTTGCCACGCTGCAGAAGACGCTGACGACGCCGACGGTGTTCGGCGATCCGAAGGGCGATCTGCTGGTGATCGGCTGGGGCAGCACCAAGGGCGCGATCGAGGAAGCGGTGACGAACCTGCGCGCCGAGGGCCACAAGGTCTCGTCGCTGCATCTCACCTTCCTGCAGCCGATGGCTCCCGGCATCAAAGAGATCATGCAGCGCTTCAAGAAGGTCATCACGATCGAGGGCAATTGGAGCGACGACCCGAAGGACGAAATCATCGACGAGAGCAACCGCCGCTACTCGGCGGTCGCCATGTTGCTGCGCTCACGCTACCTGATCGATGTCGACTGCTGGAGCGAAGTGCGCGGCCAGCCGATCAAGCCGAACACGATCGAGCGCGTGCTGCTCGAAAAGCTGAAGCAGAAGTAAGAGGCAAAGCCCATGACCATGCACGCCACCGAATGCCTCCTGCGGATGCACGACCAGCACTTCGAGCTGGAGGATTATCAGAGCGGCGTGCCGCGCTGGTGCACCGGCTGCGGCGACAACGCGATTCTTGCGGCGGTACAGCGGCTGTGCCGCGATGAGGATCTGCGGCCGGAGAAGACCATGTTCGTGTCGGGCATCGGCTGTTCCAGCCGCTTTCCGCACTACATGAAGACCTATGGTTTCCATGGCATCCACGGCCGCGCGCTGCCGGTGGCCGAGGGCGTCAAGATGGCGCGGCCGGACCTCAACGTGTTCGTGAATACCGGCGATGGCGACTGCTGCAGCATCGGCGCGGCGCACTGGATTCACGCCATCCGCTACAACATGAACATGACGGTGATGCTGCATGACAATCAGATCTACGGTCTGACCAAGAAGCAGGCGTCGCCGACCTCGCCGATCGGCACCAAGAGCAACACCACTCCGCGCGGCAGCTATCTCGAAGCGCTCAACCCGCTGACGGTGACGCTCGGCGTGCAGAACGTGTCGTTCGTGGCGCAGGCGGTCGATTGGATTCCGGAAGTTCTCTACGACATCATCCGCCGGGCCTATCTGCACAAGGGCCTCTCGTTCGTCCGCATCCTGCAGCGCTGCCCGGAATGGCTGCCGAACGTGTTCGAGCCCTGGATGGCGGACCCGATGCGAACCCTCCTGCTCACGCACGAGAAGGGCCTGACGCTCAGCCCGAACATGGCCAAGGTCTACAAGAACACCGAGCAGCACGATCCGCTCAACCTCGATCGCGCGCGTGAAATCGCCGGCCTGCACGATCCGATCCCGGTCGGCATCCTGTATCAAAATCCGGAAGTGCCCTGCTACGAAGATCTGCGCAACGCCGGTCAGCAGCGCTCGGCCCGTTACATCAAATCCGGACTCGAAGCCGAGTTTGACAAGTTCACCATCTGGCCGCACGGCGCCGAGAAGGCTCGTCCGAGCGCCTGACATAAGAATCGACTGACAAGGCAAATAAAATGCAAGCAGAACTTCAAGCGCACATCGCGTTTCATCTTACCGGCCGGATGGCGCAAGGTGAGTTTGCAGCGCTTGCCGGCAACGATCTGCAACCCGCGATCTTCGCCGGATACCGCGATCTCACCGCGCTGCGCTACGATTACCCGCTGGTGCTGGTGGGCGACGACAAGCAGCCGGTGCAATCGCTGTCGGGTCTGCTCGATGGCGCGCTGAAGGCGGTCGCCACGGACAGCGACATTGATCGGCTGCGCAAGCATGCGCTGCGCATCGAGCGCGAAATCCGCAAACTGGTGGCGGAAGGCGCCGCCGGTTCGTTGAAGAAATTGTTGGACGCCGCCGTCGCACGCGCAGGGGATAAGGGCGACGAACTGTTGCAGAACAGCGCGAGCCGTCTGCGCGCGGCGCTCAAGGTCGACGGCGAAGTCCTCGACTGCGAGCGCACGACGCCGTTCCGCGTGGTCCAGCATCTCTGGCAACTCGGCCAGGACCGCAAGGCCAAAGCGTTCCGCGGCAACCTCAACAAACTGATCATGAAACTGTCCGACATCCTGAGCGCGGAGTTTGTCCGCTCGAAGGAAGGGCAGAGTGCCGATCGGCTGCGCGCCTCCATCGGCCTGGTGCACCAGAATTCGTTCGATTTCGATGTGCTGTCGCGCCTGTTGAACGACAGCGCGCGCGATGTTCCGATGCCGGAAAGCCGGCGCCAGCGCGTGCGTAGCCTGCTGTCGGTGTTGCGGGCGCAGCGGTTCTATGCGGCGGCCGGCGAGGGCGATAAGTGGATCGGCGTCGGCGAG
>JAAOZY010000062.1 GCA_012274205.1 Betaproteobacteria bacterium | reverse complement strand
GTGGTGGTGTTGTGGAAGGCCGGGACGAACCAGGTGTCGTCGGGGATCGCAACACCCTGCTCGCGCAGGCGCGCGCGCACCGCTGTCTTGTTGGCGATCTGCGCCAGCACCCGGGCGTTGGTGATGCCGTGATTGCCGCCGCAGGCGCCGCAGTCGAGCGCGGATTCGTAGGGGTTGTTCTCGGAGGTGCTGCCGTGGCCGGTCAGTAGCACGAAGCGCGAGAAGCGATCGACGAGGCCGATCGAGCGCAGCGCCTGGCCGAGAAAATGCACCTGCTCATCGAGCGTGAAACCGATGCGCCCCAAGCGTTCGAGCTGGATCTGCGCGTAGCCGCGGTTGACGCGGTAGACCTTCTGCAGGCGCTCGATGAAACGCGCTTCGGCTTCGGCGTCCAGCCTCAGCGCACGCGCCAAGCCAGTGGCCCCCGCGTGGTTGCCGAGCGCCACCTCGCGCAGTTCGCGAACCATCTCGTCGGTGATTGCTTCGCGCTGGATGCCGAGCTCGCGCCCCACCGCCTTGACGATCAGGGCACGTTGCAGCGAGCGGATGATCGATTCGGCCTGCTCGCGCGACAGCTTGTCGAGCAGCAGACGGCTGTCCGGCTTGTCCGGGTGCAGCCGCTGGCGCCAGCGGGCATAGGCGAGCGGCGCGAGACTCTTGCCAAACATGTCGAGACCGAACAGGAGGCCGATCGCCTCCACCGTGATAAAGGGAGACAGCACCGAGGCCTTCAGTTCGTGGAGCACCTGCTCCAGCGTCGAGACGAAGGTCTCGTCGGCTGCGCTGCGCGCGATCGCGAGTTCCAGCACCACGTTCTTCGGGCTCGCCACCACCGGGCAGAGATGGGTCTCGCTGCCTTTCTCCAGGCCGATGAAGCTGACCGGCACGCCGAAGAAGCCGGCGATGCCGAAGGTCTGGTAGTCGCCAACCTTCTCCAGATGGCGCCGGATGCGTTCCGAGCGCACGTCGATGCAGAACATCACCTGCGCGAAAGGCCGCCTCTCGCTCGGCGCCGGCCAGGCCAGGTCGAGACCCCGCAGCAACCCGCTCATGTAGTGCGCCTCCAGCGCGCGCAGCCACATGCCCCCTTCCTCCCGCTCGAAGCGGGCGAGCAGGGCGGTCAGATGGGCGACGTCGTCGGGCGCCAGACGGGGCAGGGCGTCGTCCATACCGGCGCAGCCCGCGAGTCCGCGCAGCGCGGCGGCGCGCCGCCGCGCCTCATACTCGCGCTTGCGCGCGAGGTACTGCGGCAGCAGGCGGGCGATGCGCGCCGGGCGCCGGGCGGCGATGGTGTCCTCGACCGCATGCGCCATCTCCGGCAGGACGTGGCCGCCGTGGAACTCGCGCCGTAGATACGCTTCCGCCGGATGCGACTCGACGAAGCGCGCGAGATCCGCGAGGTTCGCCGGCGAGCCCTTGCGCTCGGCGTGCTCGCGCAGCAGCGCCAGGCCCAGCACGAGGCGGATCGCGAGATAGTCGACCAGGTCGGCGGGATAGTGGCGGGCCCAATGATAGTGTTTGGCCCCCGCGCGCCAGCGGATGAAGCCGGCCCAGCCGTGCAGCCGCGTCAGCTCGCAGGTGAAATGGCTCATCCAGTCGTCCTCGGGCACGCCCAGTTCGTCCATGACGTGGCTGATGATGCCCTCCGGGGTGTCGTCGACGGCGAGGGTGCGCTTGATGTGCAGGCCGCGGATGAACAGGCGCAGGTTGCGCCGCGCCACTGCGCTCCAGGCCGCGAACAGGCCCTTTTCGCGGCCCGGCATCTGCCACACCGACTGCCCCTCGTCGAAGAAATCGAGGCAGCTCTTGATCACCAGCTCGTCGAGCGTCGCGCCGATCTCGGTGCCGAACAACATGTCGACGATGGCATAGAGCGGCCGGCCCGGCGGCATGTCGGCACCGACCTGCGCCACCAGCGCCGCGCCTCCGATCTCGCGGGGCGGCAGTGCCTGCCCGGCCAGTACGGCGTGGATATCGCCCGCATGGGCGAGTGTGGGCGGCGCCCCGATCGGCGTCTCGATCCGGGTCAGAAGCGTCATCAGCAGCCGTTCCAGATCGAGCCCGGCAATGGCCGGCTGCCCGGCGAGGAAGTGCGCCACCTGGTCCGCCAGCACGGCGCGGTCCACCTTGCCCTCAGCCAGCTGGCGCTGCTGGAGTGCGCGCGGCAAATAGCCGCGCGCACGGAACAGCCGCTCGCCCGCCGCCACCGCCTGGTCGAACGGCAGGTCTTCCAGCCCGTAGAGCGGGTTGTGGTGGATAAAGGTGCGCATCGGCCAGAAGAAGGGGATCGGCTCCCCTGCCACGTGGACGATGGCGCGGATTTTGAGACGCCGCCCGAGCGCCAGATTCATAGGCCGCCTCCTGTCAGATAGAGTCCGGCAATCACGAAAACGCCCAGCACGCTGGTGTAGGCCAGGCTCGAAATGCGCCCGATGTCGCCGGAGGACACGGCGCGCTCGGCACCGAAGATGAAGCCCTGCAGCAGCTTCGTCGCGGCCCAGCCCCAGACCAGCCAGATTGCCAGCACGCCCACCGCGCCGCTCAAGTCGAGCTTCTGCAGCAAATTCAGGAGCGCGAAGAAGCCCGGGAAGGGAGGCGTGGCGACGGCCGCCAGCACGGTCAGCGTCAGCGCGCCGGATAGACGTGGCTGGCTGCCGATGAGGCCGCCCTGCAGGCCCGCGTAGGCGGCGCCAAAGCGGCGCGCCAGCGGATGCGCAAGCAGGGCCACCAGGGCCGCTGGCAGGCTGAACCAGAATGCGAACGCATGCAGTTCCGCGCGATCGGCGCCGCCGGCGGCGAGTGCCCAGGTCAGCGCGAGCGCGGAGGTGGCGAGAACGCCGGCCCACTGCCCCATGTCGCGCACGGTGAGCAGGCGCAGGGCGTAGAACCCGGCCGTGAGCAACGCCCACGGCACGACATAGGGCGGCACCGCGTGCGATGCAAGCGTCAGCAGCGCCACGCCGAGCTGCGGCCACACGAGGAGCAGCACGCACTGTGCGACCGGCTTGCGCAGCTGCGCAAGGGCGCCATTGAACACGATGCTCAGCGGGAACAGGGGCAGGAACAGCGCGGCGATCAGCAGCAGCGTCATGTCACACCCACCGCAGCCAGACGTTGAGACGGCGCGACAGCCCCAGCACGGCCTGCGTCAACCAGGTATAGACGTCGGCGACGTAGAACTCGCGCGAGAGCAGCGAATAGAGGGCCAGCCGCAGCGGCGAGGCCTCGCCGCTGCGCAAGCCGCCATTGGCCGTGGCGTAGTAGGTGGCCGCCCAGCCGCCGACGACTGCGAGCGTGAGAATGGCCGCAAGCACCTCGAAGGTCCCGAGCGGAATGC
>JAAOZY010000401.1 GCA_012274205.1 Betaproteobacteria bacterium | reverse complement strand
CGTAGGAGATCCATACCTGCCAGTGGCGCAGGTTGTCGAACAGTCCGAATCCCCATAGCAGTACATGCATGCCGAGAAAAGTGTAGAACTCGATGCCTGTATCAACCCAGCGGTGAAAGCACCAGGTCAGGGTGCCGGTGAGCAGCGCCGGCACGCAGGCCATGAGCGCAAGATCGAACGGGTGCACGCGCGCGGCGGTCAGCGGCGTGAGTACCTCGGCTGAATGATGCACCTTGTGGAATTCCCACAGCCAGGACAAGTCGTGCAGGAGGCTGTGGGCAAAGAAGCGGCCGAAGTCATAGGCGAGGAAGAAGAGCAGGGAATAGACCAGCCGCGCAGCGATCCGGTATTCCGGGTTCAGCGTCCGCGCCGAGGCAGAACCGAACAGGTGTCCGAGCATTCCGCTCACGCTGCTGCCCTGCAGAATAAGCGATCCCAGCGCCAGCGGAACGAAGACTGCGTTTACGGCGTAAAAGCGGTAATCTACCCGCGCCGATGGGTGCCACCATAATTCTCGCGACAAGTAGCGGGAGCGAAACGCTTTCCATGGTGCGTGGCCGCGGGAGTCACTTTCGGCAGACCAGAAGCGCCAGGCAATCCATCCGATCAGCAGGGTCGACAGCAGGAATGGCCAATAGAAATCAGAATTGCGCTGCAACGGAGCAAGCACCGCCCTGGAGGCGTGATAAACCAGCCGGTAGATCAGGTCCTCAAGCCACAGCGGGAGAATCGCTTCGGTTTTCATTCAATCAGGCGCGCATAGGCGCACGCGATTCATGTACTCGGTCATGCTGGCTATGTTAAGAGCGGGGCGTTGCGCTGGCAATGTGCTTTTTGCAGTTGTGATCCTGGCGTCGGCGCCGGCGTTCGCGCAGCCGCAGTCGGTGTACCTCGAAGACCTGACCTGGCCGGAATTGAGCCAGCGCATCGAGCAGGGTGCCACTACGGTCATTGTGCCTACTGGCGGCACCGAGCAGAACGGAGCGCACCTGGCACTGGGCAAGCACAATTTCGTGGTGCGCGAAACCGCCGGCCGTATCGCGCGCGAGCTCGGCCTGACGCTGGTGGCGCCAGAACTGAAGGTCGTTCCAGAAGGCCCGCTGGACCGGCCGGGCGGAAACCTGCGGTTTCCGGGCACCCTCGGCCTGAGCGACGACAGCTTCGAGCGCGTGCTGTGGGATATCGCGCTGAGCCTGGCGCATTCGGGCTTCAAGCTTATCTGTTTTGTCGGCGACCACGGGCAAAGCCAGGCAATCCAGGCACGGGTCGCCGAGCGGCTGAGCGATATATGGCGAAGCTCAGGCATACGCGTGGTGAATGTCTCCAGCTATTATTCGGCGGATGCGGAAGAGCGCGAACTGGTCCGCCTCGGTCTGCCCAAGGCGGCGCTGGGCGAGCACGGTGGCGTTGCCGATACCGCGCAGTTGATGGCGGTGAAGCCGGACGCGGTACGCACGGAACTCCTGGCGCCGAAAAGCTGGAAGGGCAGCGGCCCGTCAGGCGCATCGGGGCAACCCGAGCTGGCCAGCGCCGTGATCGGCGAGCGCCTGTTGCGCGAGCGGATCTCGGCCGCCGTAACGCAAATACGCGCGCTGCGGGATCGCCCGAAATAGGCGCGGACTGAAAGCCGCAGCAGGCGAAAGGCGCCGGCGAAAATCAGCGGAAAAACATCCGCGGTCGGTATTCCCGCAGGATCAGGGTGCTGCGCACGGTGCCCGCGCTCGCGTCGAACAGCACCACGAAATGCGCCGCATCGCCGTAGACCTCGCGAAAGCGCCATTCCCATGCGAGTTCGTCGCGCGCCTTGAAATAGGCGCTGCGGCTCTGGTCGGGCGGGCCGATCAGGCGCAGCACATCGTCCTTGCTCAGCCCGGCGCGCACGCGTGCGAAGCTTTGCTCGTCGAGCACGTTGGCGATGCTTTGCAGGCGGCCGTCCGGTCCGAGCTGCACCATGTAGGTCTCGAAACCCGCCGGGCCGCGCGGATAAGCGAGCTGGATCGAGCCATCCGCACCCTGCCAGCGCATGGCGGGCGGCCCCATCAAGGCCTGTACGTCGGCAAGCTGCGCCACGCCGGGCTTGAGTCCGGAACCGCTGTAGGACGCGCAGGCCCCGAGCAGGGCGGCGGCAATCAGACTGAACAGGCGTTTCATTCAAGAATCGGCGCCGGTACGCTGGCGTGCGCCCGGATTTTCGCCGCTGCGTGCCAGAAATACCGCCAGCGCCTTGTCGGAGAACAGGATGTGATAGGCAAGCCAGACCTCGGGAAATTGCTTCAGTCTAGACCTTGCCGCAGCACTGTCCAGGTCGAAATTCTCGCGGTAGTCGAGCGCCTGCTGCAGCAGCATCGCGTGCTCGGCCGTGTGCTGCTCGGCCATGGGGTAACGCTGCTGCGCCATCAGGCGCTGCTCGAGCTCGAAGTGGGTTTTGCTGTGCTCGATGATGTCATCGAGCAGCCCGGCGCAGGCGGCTTTGCCCGCGCTGGCCTCGAGTGCATCGCGCAGCCGGTTGAACAGCTGCGCCAATTCCCTGTGCTCGGAATCCAGGCCGGCGTGGCCCGTGTCCAGCGTGTCATCCCATGCGATCCAGTCCATGGCGCATTGCTCCAGTTCGCGTCGCCGCCCGGTCCTGCGGGCGCGTTGCCCTGCCTATTTTACTAGCTTCCGCCGCTGCTCCGGTTCGGACTGGCTGCTGCGCGCGTGGCCAAAGGCTACAATGCGAAAGAGCATTTATTCGGTGGCTGCCGCATGAATCTGATCACCTGGAACATTCAGTCCTGCCGCGGCTGTGACGGCCGCGTTGATCCGCGCCGCATCATCGACGTGTGCCGCCGCATGGCGGATTTCGACGTGCTGTGCTTTCAGGAGGTGGCGCGCAATTTTCCGCAACTGCGCGGGTCTTCGGGGGAAGACCAGTTTGCACTGCTCGGCGGTCTGCTGCCCGGATACACTTGCGTCGAAGGGATAGCGACGAACGTCCTCGGCGCCGACGGCAGACGCAGCCAGTTCGGCAATCTGATTCTCACGCGCTACCCGGTTATCCAGGTG
>JAAOZY010000400.1 GCA_012274205.1 Betaproteobacteria bacterium | reverse complement strand
CACGTTAGGCTGCAAGATGACAGAGCTGGCCGACAATCTGGCGTTTACTCCGCGGTCGATCACCGCCGTGTCGTTACGGCCGGGCGACGGAGCGCAGGTACAGGTCGCACAGCCAATCATTCAGAGAATTGCGGCTCTTCGTGCATACAACGCGTTTTCATCGGGCCGAGACTGGATGGAAAAGATATCTAGCGCGTACATCGTGGCACTTGCCACTCGCTCGGCTGATATTTGTCTCATGAGGCGCATACAATCTGCCATTTCTGAATCTCCTCCGTTCACGTGCACGAAGTGTCGTGACGCTACCCGTCCGGTCTTTACGGCGCTCACTTGGCAGTATTCCCGATCCCGAAAGTCATGCCGCGACCGGAGGGAAATTCCGGGTATTCGGCAGTCCATGACTTCAATACGTTCAAATGCCTGGGTCCAGTGTGCTGTGATCGCTGGCTCTCCTGTCGTTCACGCCTTGCCTCGCTGAGCATTCGTCGGCCATGAAGCCCCGCATAACGCTCATTACTCTCGGCGTCGACGACCTCGAACAGGCGGTCCGGTTCTACCGTGACGGGCTTGGATTCAAGACCGATGGTATTGTCGGCACGCAATTCGAGTACGGGGCGGTAGCGTTCTTCGATCTTCAAACCGGTTTGAAACTCGCGCTTTGGCCGCGATCGAGTCTCGCTCACGATGCCGGGCTGCAACCCGGCGGCCGAAGCGCAACCGGGTTCAGCATTGGACACAACGTTGCGTCGAAACTCGAAGTCGATGCCGTAATGGAGCAGGCAGCGAAGGCGGGAGCGATTATCGTAAAGCCGGCTCGCGACACCTTTTGGGGCGGATACGCTGGGTATTTTCAGGATCCGGATGGACATCTATGGGAGGTGGTGTGGAACCCACAGTGGCTTGCACCGGATTGAGGGCTGGTGTCGGCTGTCACAAGGACGAGGCAGGTATGCTTGAACTCAGACCCGTGTGTGAGCATTGCAACAAGGCGCTGCCGGCCGACTCGCTCGAGGCGCGCATCTGCAGCTACGAGTGCACGTTTTGCGCCAATTGTGTCGACCAGGTTCTGGGCAACGTCTGCCCGAACTGCGGCGGCGGCTTTGCTCCGCGGCCGATCAGGCCGGCGCACAACTGGAAAGGCGACAACTTCCTCGGCAAGGACCCGGCCAGCACCAAAATCAGGCACCGGCCCGTCGATGCGGCAGCGCATGCGCTCTTCTCGGCTGAGATAAGAACGTTACCTCCGGAGGAGCGATAGCGATGCCTGCGACCGGCGGCCGCACTTTGACTTCCGTGCCATGAGCGAGGTCGTTTCGGTCGAAGGGGTCGACGTCCACCTCGAGGGCGAGGGCGCCGAAACCATCCTCATGGTCCACGGCTGGCCCGACACCTACCGGCTGTGGGACGCCCAGGTGGCGGCGCTCAAGGGCCGTTACCGCTGCGTTCGCTTCACCCTGCCCGGTTTCGACGCGGCCAAGGCGCGTAAGGCTTACACACTGGATCAGCTGGTCGGCTTCCTCGAGCGGCTGATCGAACGCTTCTGCCCGGAGCGCAAGGTCATCCTGCTGCTGCACGACTGGGGCTGCGTATTCGGCTACGAGTTCGCCATGCGCAAACCGCAGCTGGTCGCGAAGATCATCGGCGTCGACATCGGCGACCCGAAGTCGCTGCGGCGGTCCATGATGCCGAAGGAAGCGGCGGCGGTGTTCGCCTATCAATTCTGGCTCGCGCTGGCCTGGATGGCCGGCGGTCGCATCGGCGACTGGATGACGCGCGCGATGGCGCGCTGGGCGCGCTGCCCGTCCGACAGCGCCTGGATAAGTTCGTGCATGGACTATCCGTATTTCCTGATGTGGTTCGGCGGCCGCCGCTCCTATCGCCATCAGCTGCAGCGCTTCACCCCCGCCTGCCCGATGCTGTTCATCTACGGCAAGCGCAAACCGTTCATGTTTCACGCCAAAGCCTGGATCGACGAATTGCTCGCGCGCAAAGCCAACCAGGTGGTGAAGTTCGACACCGGCCACTGGGTGATGTCGGCGCAGCCCGGGCAATTCAATCGGGTGGTCGTCAGCTGGCTTTCGAACTAGCTGCGGCGCCGCGCGCGAACTGCGCGCATGCGCGGCCCGACGCTTATTGCGCCGCCGTCAGCCGCGATTCCAGGCCCCGCAATTTCCCGCGCATTGCCGCGCCGACGAACATCTGCGGGTTGGACGGGGTGTAGCCGCGTTTGCGCTCGCGCTCGGCCACCTCATTGCGGGCAAGCTCGAACGCCGCGGTGAAGGAGCGCGTGCGCCGCAGGGCATCGTCGAAATAGGCCTTGCCGAACCAGGTCAGGTTGCGCCCGTTGCCGCAGCCGAAGGACTGGTGGTCCGCGTCGGTGGCGGTGATGATCAGCGTAGTGTCGTCCTTGAGCGGCTCGATGAAGCCGCCCGAATAGCAGGCCGAGATCACCAGCACCTTCCACTTGATGCCGCTCGCTTGCAGCATGCGCGCCAGCGCCGCCGGCCTGATCTGGTACAAATCGAGCGGCGGCAGCTCGACCGCGAGTTCGCCCCCCTGGGAGCCGTGGGTGCTGATGTACAGGAACAGCACGTCCTCATCCGTGTCCATGATCTTGCCGATCTGCCCGAGCGCGATGCCCAGATTGGTCGCGCTCGCGACCGGCAGCCCGCCCAGCGTGGCCGGATCGTTGCTGAGCAGCAGCGTGCGCCCGCCCGCGTCGAAGCGCTCGCGCATCAGGCGCGACACGGTATTCAGTTCCTTGCCGAACACGTCCTCCGTGCCTTCGGGCGCGAAGCCGAGGAAATACAGGTCGGCGACGCCCGGGCGCTGCGGCTGCAGCGCCGCCAGATGCGCGTCGAGCATGCCGTCCTGGGCGTGAAACAGCGCCTCCTGCGCGATCGATGGCTGATCCGTGTTTTCGTCCCCGCCTGGCAGCCACAGCTCGCTGCGCGGCATGAAATACAAGGGCAGCAGCAGCAACGCCGACAGCAGCGTGCCGCTCCACACGAACGGCCGCGCCCTCCAGCCGGCGACGACCCACAGCGCGCGCAGCGACACCGCCAGCGACCACGTCAGGTAGACGGAATATGCAGTCACCTGCACCGCGGGCTGTGCATCCTCGCTCGCGTAGGGCAGTGCCAATACGATCAACGCAGAGACGAACTCGAACAGCGCCGCCGGCGCGATCAGCAGCAGCGCGAGCGCCAGCCCCAGTTCGCGCCTGCCATACCAATACCCGACGATGGTGCCCGCGAGCAGCAGCAGCGGGATTTCCGCGAGCGCCACCGGCAGCGCGCCGAAATCGACGTGGCCGGGAAAGCCCGCGCGCAGCATGCCTGCGCCCAGCCAGGCGAGCAGGTTGAACGCGCACAGCAGCACGAAATCGCCGGGCGAGACGCGAAAGCTGTAGCGGCTGAGCGGCAGGAAGAAAGCGAGGCGCAGGCCGGCAGCCAGGTTGCGCGCGAGCCCCTGCAGCAGCAGTGCAGCGGCGGAGTTCATGCTCGCGTCACCCGCCGGCGCGAATCAGCGCGCGGCGAGCGCCGATTTCACCGCGGCCACGCGGGCGCTGCGCAGGCGCGCGGCGATCCGGTGCGGCTCGGATTCGCCCCTGGCAATGGCGCCCGCGTCGAGCGCGCGCGCGGCGCGCAGCGCATCAAGCAGGCGCGCAGCTGCAGCGCGGCTGCGGGCGCCGCCCGCGCTGCAGCTTTCGGCCGCCAGCAGCAGCTGCTCGAAGCGCGCCGGGCGGCGCCAGGCGTCGCAGGCCTGCAGCAGGGAGACGGCCGCTTCGGCGCCGAGCCTGGCGCCGCGAGCTATCTCGTCGCGGTGGCGCAACGCCAGCAGGGCAAGCTCGCGCGCATCCGCGGGGGCGCGCAGGCGCGCGCTCAGGTGGCGCAGTTCGCGCTCGGGCGCCGCCAGAGCGGCGAGCGCACAGCCGAGCGCGGCATAGCGCACCTCGAGCGCGTGGCCCTGCGCCGCGGCGTAGTCGAGCGCGCGGCGCGAGCGCGCGTACTGCGCGCGTCCGGTCCAGGCCTGCGCCAACTCCGGCAGCACGCGCGCCAGCGCGCCGCAACTGCGCAGCAGCGCGAACATTTTCGACGGCGCCCGCTCCATCAGGCCGGTGGCGAGTTCCTGCCACACGCGTTCGGCGACGAGCGCGTCGGCTTCGCCCGCATCGACCATCGCGCGCATCAGGCGCCGCGTGGCCGGCGCCACCTTGAAGCCGAAGCGCGCGGCAAAGCGCGCGACGCGCAGGATGCGCACCGGGTCCTCGGCAAAGGCCGCGCTCACGTGGCGCAGCACGCCGCGCTCGAGGTCGGCCGCGCCGCCGCAGGGATCGATGATGCGGCCGCGCTCATCGCGCGCGATCGCGTTGATGGTGAGGTCGCGCCGCGACAGGTCCTGCTCCAGCGTCACGTCGGGTGCGGCGTAGACGGCGAAGCCCTTGTAGCCGCGCGCGGTCTTGCGCTCGGTGCGCGCGAGCGCGTATTCCTCGTGCGTCTTCGGGTGCAGGAACACCGGGAAATCCTTGCCCACCGGCCGGTAGCCGAGGCGGATCATGTCTTCGGGCGTGGCGCCGACCACGACGTAGTCGCGGTCCTTCACCGGCAGGCCGAGAAGCTCGTCGCGCACCGCGCCGCCGACTGCGTAGATCTTCATCGCGAAGCGCTGCGGCGCCAGGCCCGCTTCAGGCGTAGGGCTCGTCGGCGCGCACGAATTCGGTCTCGCGCCGCGCCTGCGCCATCCAGTCGCGCACCGCCGGCAGCGCCAGCAGCGCATCGGCGTAGCGCTGCGCCGCGGGCGGCAGCTTGACGCCGTAGGTGAGAAAGCGCGTGGCCACCGGCGCGTAGAACGCGTCGGCGATGCTGAACTGCCCGAACAACAGCTCGCCGCCCGCGCCGTAGCGCGCGCGGCAGGATTCCCAGATTTCGACGATGCGATCGATGTCCTCCTGCACCGTCGCGCTCATGCCCTTGCCCGTCAGCGAAGCGCGGATGTTCATCGGCATCGCCACGCGCAGGGCGCGAAAACCCGCGTGCATCTCGGCGCAGATTGAGCGCGCGACCTGGCGCGCGCGCGCATCGGCCGGCCACAGCTGCTTGTGCGGATACATTTCGGCCAGCGCTTCGCCGATGGCGAGCGAATCCCACACTGCTTCGTCCCCGATGAGCAAGACCGGCACCTGGCGCGTGGGCGACCAGGCCTCCGCCCCGGGAACCCGGCCCTCGTCGGTGAACTTCAGCTGGATTTCCTCGAACGCAATGCCGGCCTGCGCAAGCAGCACCCAGGGCCGCATCGACCAGGAGGAGTAGTTCTTGTCGGCGATCGCGAGCTTGAGCGGCTTCACGCTGGGTGCGTCTTTCTGCCGGCATGGCCGCGCAGCAGGTTGAAGCGCGCGCGGCCGTTTCTGGCCTGCAGGTAGGGGGGTGCGACCGCCTCCAGCGCCGCCGGCTGGATGCCGAACGGAAACGGCGCCGCGCTCACACTGTCCTGCGACATCGACAGCACGTTGTCGCGGCTCATGAGCTTGCCCGGCAACCATTCCATCATCCACGCCTGCAGCATCGAGTATTTGGGGCTGAGGCCGATGATGGGCCGCGCGTGGCCGCTCGCGCGGCCGGCGAACGCGACCAGTTCGCGCAGGCTGTAGACCCTGGGACCGCACAGATCGTAGGTCCTGCCGAAACTGTCGCGCTCGGCGAGCGCATGCACGAAGGCGCGCGCCACGTCCTCGACATACACCGGCTGGAATTTCGCCTCGGGGCAGGCGAGAAATACCACGGGCAGAAAACGCTGCAGCTGCGCGAACAGGTTGATGAAGCTGTCCTCGGGGCCGAATACCACCGAAGGCCTGAACACCGTGATCGCGAGCCGTTTGCCTTCGGCGAACATCCAGTTCTCGCCGTCGCCCTTGGAGCGCAGGTAGGCGCTCGGCCCTTTGCTCGAGGCGTTGAGCGCGCTCATGTGCAGCAGGCGCGGAATGTGCAGCTGCTCGCAGGCGGTCACCAGGATGCGCGGCAGCTCGGCATGCGCGCGGCGAAAGTCGATGCCGTAGGGCTCGCCCGGGCGGCTCTGCAGCACGCCGACGAGATTGATCACGGCGTCGCAACCGCGCAGCACCGCGGCCAGCTGCGATGCTTCGGACACGTCCGCCTGCACCACCTCCACCGTCGGCAGCATGAACAAGTGCTTGGCGCGCTCGCGCCGGCGCGTGCTCACCACCACGCGCTTGCCCTGCTCGGCCAGCATGCGCACCACATGGCGGCCGATGAAACCGCTGCCGCCGAGTACGGCGATACGCTCGAATTTCATTACGGTTCTCCCTGTTCGGTCTCTGTTTGCGTCATTTCGCGATCGCCGCCGCCGCGCGGCGCGATGACGCCGAGGCGGGCTTTGAGGGAGCGCATCGGGCTCCCGAGCATGGCTGCGTAATACATGGTGTTGATCATCACCTTTTTTACGTAGTCGCGGGTTTCGTCGAACGGAATGGTTTCGGCGTAGATT